>JAJDAG010000021.1 GCA_029262005.1 Candidatus Zhuqueibacterota bacterium
ATCAATTCAATGCTACTGTTTTGTCACTTCTCCAGACCTTTTTCGACAGTCTCAACGGAGATAGATTTATTTTAGGTTTTTTTCAACCGGACTCAGCTGCTCAGTTGAATATTAATGGACATGTCCTGGGTTCCGCACCAATAAATCTAAATGAATGGTTGCATATTGCCGGAACATATGACGGACTGATGATGAAAATTTACATTAACGGGATTGTTAGTGATTCTTTAACTGTGAGCACAACAATTAATGTTGCCGAATCAGACCTCTACATTGGCAATGATGCTGCTGCTGGTTCCCGTGAATTTGATGGCCTGATAGATGAGGTGAGAATTTGGGACGTTGCCAGAAATGGTCAGGAAATTGCTGAGAATATGAATAAAAAACTAACCGGCACTGAATTTGGGTTGGCGGGCTATTGGCCATTTGATGAGGGTGCTGGACAAACTGTGATGGATCTTGCTTTTGATAGCGACGGACAGCTCGGCTTAGCGGCTTATGCAGATTCCACTGATCCTGTCTGGGTAAAAGAGCGTGTTCCGAAATACGTCCTCCTCGCCGATGACGACATCGACATCGACCGCCAGCTTTTCTCTGCCGGCGACATTCACAGCAACGATTCTATTGAGTTTGATGACGGCAACCCGAGTACCCACACCGGCAACCTGACGGCTGTGGATGACATCGAAATTGATGGCGACAACACCATTGAAGGCGATGTGACCGCCGGTGATGAGGTTGACAATGATGGTATCGTTACCGGCCTCATCACAGAAGATGCAGAGGTTGATTCTGTTTTTCTGCCCACACTTTCATTCGTAGCCGGTGGCGATGATATTGACGTGCCGGATAGTGGTGTGCAGGTACTCACTCCCGGTTCGTACGGCGATGTTGACGTTGATGATGACGCGATTTTGCAGCTCAGCAGCGGCGAGTATTTTATGGAGATTCTCGAACTCGATGAAGACACAATTCTTGAACTGGATGTTGCAGAAGGCCCAATCACAATTAATGTGACCGAGCGGCTTGAGTTTAAGAAGCGCATGCAGGTACAAATTTTTCCGGATGGTGAAGCCGGCACACATAAAATTACCTTTAACTATCTTGGCACGCGCAAGGTCAAAATTGATAGAAACGCCAAAGTGCTCGGCTCCATTGTCGTGCCCGCAGCAAGGGTGAAAGTCGATAAATATGTGAGCTTTAAAGGTTCGATTTGCGCCAGAAAAATTCAAATAAAGCGCGATGGTGTTTTTCTGCACCACACCTCTACGATGGCGCTACCGAAAATCGCGCTTGCTTTGGATGATGCCGAAGAAGTCGCCGATGGTGCTGCCGAGGCCATGCCACAGCAATTTAGTCTCAAGCAGAATTTCCCCAACCCGTTCAACCCGGAAACCAGCATTCAATTTGACTTACCGGAGGCAGAAAATGTTCTGTTGCAGATATTCAATACCCGCGGTCAGCTTGTGCGCACACTGGTGAATAAGCCCTACACGGCTGGAACTTACAATGTACGCTGGGACGGGCAGAACGATGTTGGTCACTCAGTCGCCAGTGGTTTATATTTGTACAAGCTCAAAGCCGGCGATTTTGTCCAGGTTCAGAAAATGAGTTTGTTACGGTAAAAGGTCTGTTCAGATTTGTTGCAAAAACAAAACCTCCGGGCTTTAGAGGCTCGGAGGTTTTGTACAAGCTTGATGACACTCGTTGACTTTTCGTCTAGGCCGGTTCCGGGTAAAAATCCTTTCTGAATTCCTCCCCTTTCTCCTTTAAACCGGCTTCCAAAGCTTTTTCTGTTTCCAGGCCATGCTCTTTAGCAAAATCGCGCACATCCTGTGTAATTCTCATGGAGCAAAATTGCGGGCCGCACATGGAACAAAATTTGGCATCCTTGAACGAATCATGCGAAAGCGTTTCGTCGTGGTAGGCGCGTGCGGTTTCGGGGTCGAGTGAAAGATTGAACTGATCCTCCCAGCGGAATTCGAAGCGTGCGCGGGAAATATCATCGTCACGCTGCTGTACGCCCGGGTGCCCTTTGGCGAGATCCGCTGCGTGTGCGGCGATTTTGTAGGCGATTAGGCCTTGTTTCACATCCTCTTTGTTGGGTAGGCCGAGGTGCTCTTTCGGAGTGACATAGCAAAGCATGGCCGTGCCGTACATGCCGATCATGGCGGCGCCGATGGCAGAGGTGATGTGGTCATATCCGGGCGCAATATCTGTGACCAGCGGGCCAAGCGTGTAAAAGGGCGCCTCGTGACAAATCTCCTGCTCTTTATCAATGTTTTCTTTAATCAGATGCATCGGCACATGCCCCGGTCCCTCGATCATCACCTGCACATCGTGTTTCCAGGCGATTTCAGTGAGCTCGCCCAGGGTGTCCAGCTCGGCGAACTGGGCGCGGTCGTTGGCATCGGCGATAGCGCCCGGCCGCAGACCATCTCCCAGCGAAAATGCAACATCGTATTTTTTAAGGATTTCACAAATTGCTTCAAAATGGGTGTAGAGGAAATTTTCCTGGTGATGGTAGAGACACCATTTTGCCAGAATAGCGCCGCCGCGTGAAACAATGCCGGTTATACGGTTAGCGGTCAGCGGAATGTAGCGCAAAAGCACGCCGGCGTGGATAGTCATGTAATCTACCCCTTGTTTTGCCTGATCTTCAATCACCTTCAACATAATTTCCGGGGTGAGTTCCTCTGGAGCATCGACATAGGTCAGCGCCTCATAAATTGGTACGGTGCCGATGGGCACGGTTGAATTACGCAAAATAGCGTCGCGTGTGGCGATAATATTTTTGCCTGTTGACAAATCCATGACGGTATCCGCACCCCAGCGGATCGACCATTCCAATTTCTCAACTTCTTCCTCAATAACAGAGGTGGTTGGAGAATTGCCGATATTCGCATTTACTTTCACTTTGAATTTTTTGCCGATGATCATCGGCTCAAGTTCCGGGTGATTAATATTGGATGGGATGATCGCCCGTCCTGTGGCCACTTCCTCACGTATCACTTCAACCGACATATTTTCCTTCCTGGCGATAAATTCCATCTCTTTTGTAATCAAACCTTTTCTGGCAAAGTGCATCTGGGAAACATTGTCACCCGTGCGTTCTTGAATAGATTGTTTTGACATTTTTATAACCTCCATTCGCGGACATGCCGCAAGTTAGTGCAAAATTTCAAAAACCATTTAGCTGTTGGCTGTTGGCTTTGAGTTTGGTGATAAGTTTATTGGTCTCTTTTTGTTCTTTCATTGACGGATTTTTATATATTCAGCTCAAGAAACCGTTTGAAATATAGTTGACTGCTTCGACTGCAACCCTCGGCAATGTTTGCAGGTATCGATACAGCAAAACGACCAACCTGACTTCCTGAGCCATATTTTTCTTCAAAAGTAGTAACGTCTGCCAATCGGTAAACTTGCTTAACGATGCTAATCCCACATTGTGTACAACTAATCTTATAAAAAATGACCAAAAGCCAGGAGCTGAATAATTACAAATTTCAAATGAAAAGCTGATTGTTGGCTCTATAAAGCAAAAGGCCGTTTTCAACGCCATAAATGCTGGTATTGAAAACGGCCTTCACGTAAGCTCTATTCCGGTTGGTAGCCATTCCCTCCGCCAGTATTATCTGGATCAGGTTCAAAGGGATATTCTCAGCCTGATGCGGCGCCCCTATAGCTTAGGTGGGCTTAGTATACGCTTTTTTAAGAAGTAACGCAAACATAAAAAGCGTCGCATCTGTTTTGCTGGTCAGTTGGCTGAGTTTCTCGTGCAGGTCAAGAAATACGCTGCTCACCCAGGCGAAGAATGTTTTTTCTTTCAGTCTGTGATAGTTGAAGCGTTTGACACATTTTGTCGAAAGCAGCGAGTTCATTTTCAGTGAGAATACTGTCGGTCAGGGCGGTCAAGTAGGCAACGGTGGCAGCGGCGTTGCGTGATTCCGGGGTGGGCAAGTAGGTGGCAATTGTTTCTAATAGTGGTGGCCGTAAAGTGGCTTCGTGCAGCATTTTCACTTCATTTTCTTCCAGGCCTTCATCGCGGGCCCGTTTTTTCAGAAGCTGTATTTCCTCAGCAGAGAGGTTTTCATCTGACCAGCTCATGAAAACCAGAGCAAGAAGAATGCCCAAATCAAGTTCTAAAGTTTCGTCGCTTTTTTGTTGGGCCGACGCGTCAGGCATTTCGCTTGCACGGGTTGCCGGTGCAGGTGGCATCGGGGTTGGCGGCGCTTGCAACCTCGCACGAATCATGTCAAAAGACATCATGAAATTGCTGCCATCTCTACGGATGTAAAAATTCTGCGAGCCGGTCATATATAGATTAGCAGTACCTTTCGCGACTCTCAGTTCAACCACATAGGTAGACTCAGCTCCCTGGACCGGTACAAATTTTATGTTGTAGAGGTCCGGTTCCACAGAGGGCTGAAATTTGTTGATTAGCCTGCTGATTTGTAAGCGCAACCGGTCGCGTTGTGAACGATCCAGGCGCAGGCCCACCACCCGTCCGTCGTCTTCTATTCCAAAAAACAAGACACCGCCACTTGTGTTGAGAAAAGCGTTCACATATTCTTCAACATAGTAGTCGCTGATGGTCCGTATTGGATTTTTTGATTTGTTCAAACTCTTAAACTCGTGTTCCCGATCTTCGTCAACGGCCACGTTTGCCTGGTGCTGGTAAGTATGCCCGCTTGAAGGCTTCTCATCAACCGGGGGAGGCGAATCCGGCTTTGGCTGGGCTTCGCCAACAACAGAAACATCTGTGGCTTTCAGGCTGCCATTATTGTCCGTAACTTGAAAACTGACGCGTTGACCGCGACGCAGATAACGATAGCCGGACATTTCAACGTCATTGTGATGTACAAATATTTCTTCATTGTTGTCGTTCAGAATAAATCCGTAGCCTTTAGAAGGACTAAACCATTTTACTGTACCCAGGGTGGATTGCTTCAAATGCCGGTGTCTCCTCTGGTGAGATCAAATTATTTGCGAGAAAAAGTATACTCTGCTCGATGTCAAAGTCTCTCGACGGTCTTCGGCTCAACTGCCGGACAATCCCAATATCTTCATTTATTGAGCGCGGGTCAAGCAAAAAGTTTGGTTCTGTGTTGATCTGTATGGGTACAGTTGTTATCAATCAGGCGTCAAAATAAGTATTCCTCACGAATCCCCACAGATGATACACAGATTATTGCTATCTTGAATTTTTAATAAACCGCAGTTAGCTTTAGCGAAAGGACGCCCCCTGAGTGACAATCGGATGCATGACTTTTGACCTTAAATTATGACTTAATCCGGCCATACTCTGTAAGGTTAAATATTTTTTAAAATTTAAGCATTGTTAACTCTGCGAACTCAGCGCTCTCCGCGGTTTAAAAAGATGACTTTGGATTTGGCTAAATGCCTAAGTGTCGTAAATATAAAATATTACAATAAAATCATTCTGGATTTATACTTTATTCAGGCTCAGAAACAAACCGTTTGAACTCGACTGTTTCTTTGCCGAAATTGATTCATGATCCTACATTAATTCCCGTTGCTTTTTAACTCATTGAGTAGTTGTGGCTCCTTTTGCAGGGTGTAGTCTTTAGCAATCTTAAGTTCGTTCTATCCGCGTTCTCATCCGTGCCAATCCGTGGCTTTCTATCTCTTTCAAACTTACCCGCACAAAACGACATAGAGCCAATATAAAGACTGGTTACCGCGATTGATTTTACGAAAAAGCAATGGTTGAATTTTGCTTATAAATTTCTTAATATGACGCTTTGTGAATACGCTATCTGCCCGGTAAAACGATCACCCGAAAGGAAACGAATATGGTAATAGAACCAAAAATCAGAGGATTTATTTGCCTGACAGCACACCCTGCCGGTTGTGCGGCAAATGTCAGGCAACAGATAGATTTTGTGCGCAGCAAAGGCGCCATTGAAAACGGGCCGAAGAAAGTGTTGGTCATCGGCGCCTCCACCGGTTATGGGCTGGCATCGCGAATCACGGCTGCATTTGGCTGCAACGCAGCTACAATCGGGCTATTTTTTGAGAAAGAGTCAAGCGCTAAGCGCCCTGCCACCGCAGGATGGTACAATTCCGCGGCTGTGCACAAGTTTGCCGGAAAGGCCGGTATTTACGCAAAAAGTATCAATGGCGATGCTTTTTCAGATGAAATAAAGCAGCAGACGATCAATTTGATAAAAAAGGATCTTGGCGAAATTGACTGTGTTGTTTACAGCCTTGCATCTCCCCGGCGAACACACCCCAAGACGGGCTATGTGGCCAAGTCGGTGTTGAAGCCAATTGGTCAAAGCTACTCGGCCCAGACTTTGGACACTGACAAAGCCCTGGTGAAACCAGTTACGATTGAGCCGGCAACCGAGGAAGACATTAGAGATACAATTGCCGTAATGGGAGGCGAGGACTGGGAAATGTGGATGGATGCTTTGGACCAGGCCGGCGTCCTGGCTGATGGCTGCAAGACAGTGGCCTACACTTACATCGGCCCGAAAATGACATGGCCAATTTATTGGGATGGGACAATTGGCAAAGCAAAAGATGATCTGGATCGTACGGCAAAGACAATTCATGAACGGCTGCAGAAACGCAACGGTTGTGCCTTTGTTTCCGTGATGAAAGCCGTTGTGACACAGGCCAGTTCAGCGATTCCTGTGGTGCCTCTATATATTTCACTTCTGTTTAAGGTGATGAAGGAGAAGGGAATACACGAAGGTACAATCGAGCAACTTCAGCGCTTGTTTGCCACACAGCTTTACGGTGAGGCTTTATATGAAACCGACGAGACCGGACGCCTTCGTTTGGATGACCTGGAAATGCGGCCGGAAATTCAAGCACTCGTTGATGAGTACTGGGAGGAAATTAACACCGATAACCTCAATGAGCAGACGGATTTTAAGGGGTATAAGGAAGATTTCCTGAAACTGTTTGGTTTTGGCTTGCCTGGTGTCGATTATGCCGCTGATGTTAATCCCATCGTGGAACTAGAATAACAATCCGGTTTGGTGGTGTCAGCGAGCGGAAATAAATAAAATTGCTCAATGAAATGAAAGGCCGACCTTGCAGGATATTTTTTCCGACATTACATTATGGCTTGATGACGAGACCCCTTTTGCCCTAGCCACGGTTACGCAAACCTGGGGCTCCTCGCCTCGCAGCATTGGCTCAGCCATGGCTGTCACCAGAGATATGCAGGTTGTTGGCTCAGTTAGTGGCGGGTGTGTTGAAACCGCGGTGATTGAAACGGCGCTGGAGGTGCTGAAAACCAGGGTGCCGCAGATTCTGACTTTTGGTGTGACCAATGAAACTGCCTGGTCGGTGGGCTTAACTTGCGGTGGGAAAATTTCGGTTTTTGTGGAGCCTTGCCCGGCTTACAGCAAAAATGCGGGGGAGCAAGAGGTTTGGCAGGCCCTGAAAAAAACCATCAAGGAAAATGAGCCTGTTATTTTACTCACGCGGCTTTCCCGGGAACATTATGGACATTTTTTGGTGTATCCGGACGGTGATTTTGTTGGGCACTGGCCGAGGCTAAACACAGCCGCCGTGAAACAGGCCCTGGCGCAATATCAGGCGCGTGAAAGTGCACAAATCCTGCTGGAAGGTGAGTCGGTTTTTGTGCAGGTTTTTACCAGGAAAGACAGGCTTCTCATCATCGGTGCGGCACACATCTCCATCCCGCTGGTTTCTTTTGCCAAAGCACTTGGTTTTGAGGTGATAGTGGTGGATCCGCGTCTGGTGTTTGCTGATGAAAAACGTTTTTTGACTGCGCCGCATCAAATACACACGCGTTGGCCGGATGATGTTTTACCTGAAATAAGTTTGAACGAAGATACCTACGCAGTGCTACTTACTCACGATCCCAAAATTGACGATGCCGCTCTGCATTTGCTGCTAGACAGCGACGTCCGGTATATTGGCGCATTGGGTAGCGGAAAAACACATGCCCGGCGCATAAGTCGCCTGCAAAAGGCTGGTTTTTCCGACAAGCAAATTGGGCGAATTCACGGTCCTGTTGGGCTGGATATTCAGGCGAAAAGTCCGGGTGAAATTGCATTGAGTATTATTGCGCAAATTGTGCAAATAAAGCATGCTGGTGATTCAGTTTAGTCTGTCAATGGGTTGCAATAATTTATTTTTATGCCATGTTAAACAATAAAGTTGCATTGGTTACCGGCAGTGCCAAAAGAACCGGTAAAGCCATTGTCGAAGCGTTGGCTGAAAATGGCGCCGAGGTTATCATTCACTACAATCGCAGTGAGTTGGAGGCCCGGCAGGTCGTTGAGGCAATTTGTGCCAAAGGCGGAAAAGCGACTGCGCTCCAGGCTGAACTTTCCGATGTTTCTCAGGTAAACAAACTGATTTTTAACGTCTTGGAAAAATGTGGTAAACTCGATATTCTGGTGAATAATGTTGGCAATTATTTAGTGAAAGATATTGATAAAATTTCGCCGGAAGAATGGGACGAGCAAATTAAAACCACTGTCAGCACAACATTTTATACCTGTCAAGCGGCTTTGCCGCACATGGTTAAACAGAAATTTGGCCGTATCATCAATATGGCTGATTCCGGTGCGGATCACATTTCACCCTGGCCTGAGGCCACACCTTATATGGTGGGTAAGACCGGTGTTCTCATTCTTTCCAAAAGCCTGGCTGCACATTATGCCAAATACAATATTACAGTTAACTGCATTTCGCCAGGCATCCTCGATAACTCCATTTGGAAGCCACAATTGCAAGGCATCCCGGCCGGCAGGTACGCCGAATATTCTGATGTCACCAATGCCGTGCTTTTCCTGCTGAAAGATGAATCCACTTACATCACGGGCGCTAATATCAAGGTTTCAGGCGGCTGGTGCATTTAGGCAATCTCTTTGAATGAACTTGGAATAACCACTTCTGCTACCGGATGGCAACTGATACTTGATGGGCAGAATGAGTGGCAACACCGCCTGCAGATGGTCAGGGATTCCAGGCAATTCCTTTATGTTTCCACGTTTTATTATGAGCTTGACCGCTACGGCGCTGAGTTTCTTGAGGAATTAATCGCGGCCCGGAAACGGAATGTGCAAGTCACTCTTATTATTGATTCTTTCGGTCAGAGGCTTGCTTCTGCTTTAATGAGCTTTCAACAACGGTCGGAGTTGCGCGAACATTTAAAAAGATTCGAGCTTGCCGGGGGGCATCTTTGTTATTATCGGCCCCCCAGGCTGTTGCAGCGGTGGCTGGGTTCTGGTTATCATATTAAAATTCAGGTTTCCGACAGCGGTAAAGCGCTTTTTGGCAGTGGTAACATTTCACAAATGTCCTTTGCTAAGTGGATGGAGTTCAGCGTGCTTTTACGCGGACCTGTTGTGGCCTTGATGCTGGAAGAATTATACCGGATCCTCGCTCAGCCGGATCCGGCTCATTTGCAATACCTGCAGCGATTGACACGCTCAGACCAGGTGAATGAAACCGCAGCCGTCCGGTTTAACTATTTGGCTTTTAACCCGTGCGATGATCCAGGCCGACTCAGCCCAATTCGGCAAAAGCGAACAAATCGGCTAACGCAGGGCTTAATTGAAGCCATCAATCAGGCAAACAAATGTATTTTGCTAACCAGTTTCTATTATAAGCCTGAGCCGAATTTGTTTCGGGCAATCGAGATCGCTGCACAAAGAGGCGTTAAGATAGAGATTCATCATTCTCACATGAATGCCCTGGAAACTACAAAAATCGCCTGGATTGTTGCATCTTTCGGGTATAAGCGACTGTTTAGAAGCCGTGTGAAAATATTTGAGCATCTGGAGGGGCAGCATACAAAATTCGTGTTAATTGACAATGAAGTGGCCTGGCTTGGTAGCTATAATTTTGAATATGCAGCAGATGATCGCCTGGCCGAGGCCATGTTGATTACGCGGGATAGAAATGTTGTTCAATCTCTTGAGCAGTTCTTTGCTGAACTAAGAACAGATGCAAAAAACGTAAAAGTTGGGCACGGTTTGATTGCAGATTTACCGTTTTGGCAGAAAGCGCAGCGAGGGTTGTGCTTTCCTTTTCGGCGCTGGCTGCAATAAGCAGCTAATCAGTCAATGATCACTCTGTCGCCGGAGATAAATTTGGGGCAATCGCAGCTAAACAAGATAGCCGTTGCATCACTGCTGTTTTCGTAACTATGAACCTGTTCTCTTTCCCAAATCGTGGGTGCAAATCCATTGATCTTTTTGTCGTTGCAATGCAATTCACCATGCACCAACCATTCCAGTTCGCGTATGCTTTGGTGGTAGTGTTTGGGGATCATTTTACCCGCTCGAACATGCAGTAGATAAAGTCCCGCCTCACTCGTTTCAACGATAAGATCTGCCGCTCCGAACGAAGTGTCCAGGAATTGCTTTGGATAATCGTTTCTGGTTCGCTGGATTTCCACGGCGGCAAATTCTGCCCGCCCTTTGAGTGCATTTGGTTTGGCAATTCGGACCGCTACCGTGGCGAGGTTCGTGTAAATGCGCAGCAACATGGCAGCAAGCTCTTCTGCTGCGACTTCCAGCAGGAGAAACCCTCTGAACTTGACAAAAGCAATGATTTCGTTTGTCATGCGGTCGTAATCACAGGAAGTGCCGAGGTCACCGGTCTTCACTATTCGTGAAAAGTCCAGGCCGAGGCTCACGTCAATTTTGAGAGGCTGCTCCTGCTTGCGTTCGTCCGGGTACACGCCGACGATGCAATCCACAGAAATTTCTTTGATGAGAATGGTGTCGCGAGATTTTTCTTCTTTCATAGTCATGTGGTTGTTATCCGGATTTCATCAATGTTTTTTGTGCCCGAGAGTTCGCTCACTGGCTTTCATTCACAGGTTTTTGATATAATGCAGCCGCAGCTCCGGCTGCATCCTGGATAATACAGAAGCGACCTTTGCCGAGATTACGCGGGTCCGAAATTATTTTACCACCCAGATCAACGCAGTTCCGGATGTTTTCGTCGAGATTGGCTACTGTGACATAAATGAGCCATTGCGGTGGCATCACTCATTGTTTGTCCTTGTGGTTTTACGCAATAAAATATAGTTTGCCGATAGTATCAAACAGCCGCCCAGCCAAATGTTTGCTGTAAGAGATTGCCCAAAAATAAAAAAGGCCAGAATGGCAGCGCTTACCGGTTCAAACAAAAGTAGGACACCGGCGCTGGAAGCATCTACCGTGCGCATGCCGGCAAATGCTAAACAGGCTGGAAAAACACCTGCGAATACCGCAAAAGCAGCTACAGCATAAATGTGATTAAAATATTTCCCGAAGTCAAGCCGCAAAAAATGGTCATCACCCCAAAACTGCAAAACAATAGGGTAGAGTAGCAATAACCACGCAGATGAAAAAGAGGCGTAACCAAAACTTGAAGTGATGAAGTGCTCGCGTCGCAATCCGCTTTTGCGGCCCCAAATCACCCAGAGTGACAAAAAAAGGCCCGCAAGAATCGCTGAGGCAAGACCATAACCGTCCAATGAATTGTCCTGGCCGGCTGGTTGCAAAAGACAAAACACACCGAGCAACGCGAGGCCCGCAGCAGTCGTTTTTCGGAGGCTGATTTTTTCATTGAGCAGCACTTTGCCCAGAATTATTGTCCAAAGGGGCTGCGTGTAAAGCAATAGCGCCACCACTGCGACCGGCACGCCGAGCACGATGCCGCCAAATTGGGTTATTTGCAGGGCGGCGCCGATTAAGCCAAACACAGTGTAGAAGCCGAGGGTCTCACGCTTGATCCGGTATTGGGGTTTGGCGATGAGAAGTGGCAAAAGTGGCAATGGCACAAACATGAGTAGCAGAGAAATTTCATACAAAGAAAACCCGACGTTGGTGAAGTATTGCCCACCGATGGTAATAAATCCGTAAAACAGCGCTGCCATAATAATGAAAATGTGATTCATAGTATATTAATGGGGGGCTGCATTTTATTGTTTCGGCCGTTTGATTTCCAGTCGGCGCATCATTTTGAGCAGGTTGGAGTGGTTTGCAATGTCCAGTGCTCTGGCAGTGTTGCTGATGTGCCAGCCGTGATTCTCAAGGGCGCGCAACAATATCTGCCGCTCAGACTCTTCCTTCAACTCCTGAAAAGTTTTTCCATGAATGTCTTTGGGAACAGCGCTTGTCTGCAGGATATCGGTGGGAACATGTTCCGGTAAGATATGTTTTCCGGAACATTGTATAATCATTCGTTCAATGATATTTTCCAGCTCGCGCACATTGTTTTGTTGCCAATGGTGCGCTTTCAGCACCTGAATGGTTTCATTGCCGAGTTGTTTGCCTTGGATGCCAAAGCGTTCACAGGTGCGTTCTACAAAGAAATGCGCCAGCAAAGCCACATCGTTGAGGCGCTGACGCAATGGTGGTACGTGAATGGTGTGGGTGCATAAGCGGTAGTACAAGTCCGTACGAAATTGTTCACTTGCCATCAAAGCATTTATGTCACGATGCGTTGCCGTCACTACGCGCACATCGATTTTGTGCAAGCGGCCTTCGCTGCCGAGCCGGGATACCTCACCTTCTTGCAATACGCGCAGCAGTTTGGCTTGTATTGGTAACGGCATATCACCAATTTCATCCAGGAAAAGTGTGCCGTGATTGGCCATCTCGAATTTGCCTTTTGTCGTACGCGCGGCACCGGTGAAAGCACCTTTTTCATAACCAAACAGCTCGCTTTCAACCAGGTTTTCCGGAATGGCAGCACAATTCACCGCAACAAAAGGTCGCTTGAGCCGTGGACTTAAGCGATGAAGTTCACGCGCCACCAGTTCCTTGCCAGTGCCACTTTCCCCTTGAATAAGCACATTGCTTGGCACTGATGCCAGTTTGACAATATTTTCCTGCATCGCGCGAATAGCCGCACTCGCGCCTATAATGGGGGAGTCCTGCCGTGCCGCCCGACGCAATATTTGATTTTCTTGTTTGAGCAGCTTTTGCTCCAGCGCATTCTCAGCCGCACGAATCAGTTGCTCAATGGAAACTTCATTCTTGTCAAAAAAATTGTAAGCGCCAAGCTGAACAGCCTGCACACAGCGCTGAAAATTTCCAACGCCGGTGTAAACAATTACCGGTACATCTGTAGGTCCGTGTTTTGATATGTGAGTCAGCATTTCCAGACCATCCATAACAGGCATTTCGAGGTCGAGAATAACGACGTCAACGTCTTTGCCATTGAGTATTTTCAATGCCTGCTTGCCGTTTTCTGCTGTGAGCACTTCAAATTCGGACTGACGCCTCAGGTCGTATGCGAATTGTTCACGAACAGTCTGTAAATCGTCAACGAGGAGAATGGTGTTCATTTTGCTTATTTAGGTGGAGAGGTTTAGCCGTTTAAGAAAATTGTCCATCAAAATTCAGCATTACGCCAACCTCTTTCCTGTGCCGGTTAGTTTGTATTTCCTCAATAAAAAGAGCTTCTCACGCAGTGATGCAAAGTCGCAGATTTTTTTTGCAAAGAGAAGCATCTGGATTGAATTATGCTAGTTTCAAGTGATTTGTATGCTGAAATTAATGAGCAGTACAGAGTCATAAGTTTAGAGTGCCCTGTTAATTTCGTTAATCCCATCAAATAGAATTTGTCACTCATAGAAAACGACCTAGAGCCATGTTTTCTCATTTACTGCCACAGTCAACCCAATTAATCAGCCATTGCCTCCACATCGGTAATGGTTTTCGGTATTGGTTTGCCGAGAATCCGGTGCCCGTTTTCGGCCACTACCACGTTTTCTTCAATGCGAATGCCACCGAAATCACGGTACTTTTCCACGGCATCGTAGTTAATAAAATCAGATAATTTGTTCTCAGCTTGCCAGCGGTCAATGAGCGCCGGAATAAAGTAAATGCCGGGTTCAACCGTGGCCACGAAACCGGGTTTTAATCGTTTTCCCAGCCGCAAGCCACTCAAACCAAATTGGCTGCTGCGTTTTATTTCGTCGTCATAGCCAACATAATCTTCGCCGAGGTTTTCCATGTCGTGCACATCCAGGCCCATCATGTGGCCTACCCCGTGAGGGAAAAACAGGCCTTGCGCTCCGGCTGCAAGCGCCGCATCAAGGTTGCCTTTAACCAGGCCGAGCGATTTTAGCCCCTCAAGAAGGACGCTCGCGCTGTGGAGATGCACTTCCATAAAAGGAACTCCAGGTTGCATTTTTGCGATGCCGCCTTCCATTGCATCGAGTACAATTTGGTACACTTCTTTCTGTTTTTCTGTGAATTTTCCGGAAACAGGAATTGTGCGAGTGATGTCGCTGGCATAGTGGCCTGGAGAGGCCGAGCCGCAATCGTTAACAGCAATATCTCCTGTTTGCATGGTGTTGCCGTAGTGGTGATTGTGCAACGTTTCACCATGAATGGAGAAAATAACCGGATATGCAATGTAACCGCCGCCTGCAAGTGCGATGCCTTCCATTGCACCGGCGATTTCGTGTTCCACTGTGCCGGGCCTGGCATGCTTCATGGCGTAAGTGTGCATGACATACGTGATGTCAAAAACCGATTCGATTTCGGCTATCTCTTCATCTGATTTAATTGAGCGTTGTTTAATAACCGCCTTGGCAAATTCGAGCGATTTCTGCTCGTTGAGTTGTTGCGGACTAACTCCGAGTAAGCTGCTGAGGAGAATGATGTTATCGTGTCGATATTGTGGTAGAAAATGGATTTTTCGGCCTTGTTCCACTGCGGCTGCAAGGGTAGTTTCAAGTTCTTTAAAAGCGGCCGTGGTTTTTACCCCGACCCTTGCTGCCTGGTCTTTTATGCGCGGTTGCGGCCCCATCCAGATCGTGTCGTCCAGAGTGAAGTCATTGCCGAAAATTATCTCTTTGTCTTCATCCAAATCAATGGCCGCGGCGAGTCCCGGCAACTCCAACCCCCAATAGTAAAGATACGTGCTGTCCTGGCGGAAACGATATCCATTGTCAGGATAGTTCATAGGGCTTTCGTTGTTACCGAGAAAGACGAGCAGCCCTGAGCCAATTTGTTGTTTCAGTTGATTTCTGCGTTGGATGTAGCTTTCAGTTTTGAACATTTTTTCTCCCTGTTAACACTGGTTTGATATCCTTGTTAATTTACCGTAGGATGAAGCCGTTTTGCAATGGGTCACCCGGGGTTAAAATAAATTCATTTCTTCCTGTAATATAAGCGCGGCCTTCAACCTCTGGAATGACAGCCTGGTGCGGGCCGAATTTCGTGGTTTCTTTGATACTGGCACTGAAGCGACTGCCGATAATGCTTTCGATAACCATTGGTTTGTTGAGACCAATTTCGTTTCGCGCGTGATGAATGGCCATGCGTGCACTGACACCTGTGCCTGTCGGGCTGCGGTCTACTTCGCCTTCAGCAAAAATACAAACATTGCGACTGTCCGCATCTTCTGCCACGGGCGGGCCGATGAAAATGGTGCCGTACAGGAAGTTCAAATCCTGCTCAAATGGATGCTCTATTTTTCGGCTTTGCATGACAGCACGTTTTATCAACATGCCTTTTTCAATGAGTTCGCGAAAATCGTTAGGACTGCACTTTAGGCCAATTTCTTGTGCTTGGACAAAAGCGTAAAATGCGCCGCCAAAGGCCAAATCGTATTTTACCGAGCCAATCCCCGGAACTTCCACAATTTCATCCAGGCCGAGCACGAAGGAGGGCACGTTGTGAAAATACACACTCTTGACACGGCTGCCTTCGGTGCGAGCAAATGCCGTGACGAGACCTGCGGGTGTGTCAATTTTGACGCGTGTTTCAGGGCCTTGCATTGGCAGCATCCCTGTTTCCAGAACAACGGTGGTTACCGCGATAATGCCGTGACCGCACATGCTGCTGTAGCCTTCGTTGTGCAGAAAAAGCACACCAAAATTTGCTTCTGCTGTGACTGGCGGAGTGATAATACAGCCGTACATGTCTGCGTGACCGCGTGGTTCCCACATCAGTGCAGTGCGCAAATAGTCAAATTTTTCTTTGGCGCACCGGCGTTTGGCGAGAATTGAGTCACCCGGTACAACCGGAAAACCACCGGTGATGACCCGTAGTGGCTCGCCCTCTGTGTGAGCATCAATGGTTGTGATTCTGGTTGTGTTATCGGCAGGCTGCCAATTGGCAGATCTGTCAAGTAACAGTGTCGTGTCTGGCATCAGGTGAGGCTCCTCTTGGTCTTTTGAAGTCTGAGTCGGAGCGGGAATTTAGGAGATAGAAATGAATAATGCAAGGATTGCGTGCGGTTGCTCCGTTTGTTTGGTGTAAGGACGAGGTCAAAATTTCTGCTGGAGGAAAGTGCGCTTATCGTGCAAAAACAAAGAGTGAGTTTTGATTCACTTTTGCCCTTGCGAATCTGCCGCTATTTCTCTATTATCTGACCTCAGAAACAATAATAAAAAAGGCAAAATGCATGGATTTTTTTTCATATGAGACATTTGGCTACTTTGCTTCCGCCCTTATTGTAACTTCGCTGGCCATGCGTTCGTTGTTGAAGCTCCGTATCATCAATTTGGCCGGTGCAGGCAGCATGGCTTTGTATGGTGTTTTTATTGAAGCATACCCGGTTGCTGTGCTCAATGCAATGATCGTCTTTGTCGACATTTACTACTTGTTTGAAATGTTAAAAAAGAAGGATTTCTTCAGCTTGCTCGAGGTTAGGCGTGAATCAAAATACCTCAGTTATTTTCTCAATTACTATGAGAAGGAAATTAGACAATTTTTGCCGGATTTTTCTTATCAGGCATCTGACCCGGTCAAGGTTTTTTTCATTCTTAGAAACCTGGTACCGGCTGGCTTGTTCATAACGGAGTCCGGTTCTGAGGGTCGGCTTTTGGTCAAACTTGATTTCGTCATTCCCGGTTATCGGGATTTTAAGGTCGGCAAGTTCGTGTATGGACGCAACTCAAAATTATTGGAAGCAGATGATATAAAAATGATTTGCGCTGAGCCGGGTGCGCCTGCACACGAAACTTATTTGAAGAAAATGGGCTTTGTTTTATGCGAGGAAGGGGGCGGCAATGAACGATATCAGTTGTGTCTGGGTTGATTTGGATGTTGACAACTTCGGTCTTCATCTTTATCTTATCTAACTTGAAATTTTTATAAATTGAGGAGAAGCGAGGATGTTTGTCAAACAATTTTACACTGGTGGTGATCGTAATTTTGGCTATTTGTTTGCGGATAAATCAACCGGACTTGCCACTCTGATCGATCCCTCGTATTCGCCAAAAATAATGCTCGAACTTGCACAGGAACAGGGCTTTACGATTAAGTATGTTTTTAATACGCATAGTGATCATGATCACACAAACGGCAATGATACGGTGTTTGCAGCAACCGGAATCCGTGCGCTTCTCTTTGGCGATGTTGAGTTGGATTCGGGAATAAAGGTTGTTGACGGGGCTCAGTTTAATTTGGGAAATTTACCAATTCAGATAATTCACACTCCGGGCCATACCCAGGATTCAATCTGCATTCAAGTGGCTGATGCGGTGTTTACCGGAGACACGCTTTTTATTGGCAAAGTGGGTGGGACGGATTTTGGCGCCAATGCCCATGCTCAGTACGATGCGTTACATGCAAAACTCATGAAATTACCAGACTCCACGCGCGTTTTTCCGGGTCATGATTTTGGTGTGTCTCCGCAGTCAACAATTGGGAATGAGCGTAAAACCAATCCATTTCTTCTGCAACCCGACTTTGCGTCCTTCGTGGATTTGAAAAAGAACTGGTTGGAGTATAAAAAGAAGCATGGGATTGCCTGATTGTTCCCAGGCCTCTTTACCGGAAAAACTGTTCCAGAGCCGGTTTGCATAGGAAAAGTGACTTGATGAAAACAAAATCGCCAAATATCTCTCGAGACGGTAGCTGTGTCGTTATTCCGGGAATGGCAACGGCACACTCCCATGCTTTCCAGCGGGCGTTACGCGGACGGACACAAAGGCGCCCAACCAGCGACAGCTCATTTTGGTCATGGCGTGGTTTAATGTACGAACTCGCCGCCAAACTCGACCCAGACGATATTTACAACATTTCTCGTTTTGCCTTTGTCGAACTGGCGCTCGCAGGCGTGACCGCTGTGGGCGAGTTCCACTATGTACACCACCAGCCGGACGGCACGCCCTATGATGATCGCGTGATTCTGTCTGATGCGGTTATTCGGGCTGCCCGGGATGCGGGCTTGCGTATTACGCTGATCAGAACCGCTTACCTTCGCGGCGGCTATCAGCAAGCGCCCATGAGCGGACAGAAGCGCTTCATCGATCCTTTGGTAGAGCATGTTTTTCACGATATCGAAAAGTTGAAAAAGCGATATAAAACCGATGACCAGGTGCATGTTGCAATTGCCGCTCACAGCATTCGTGCTGTTCCCATAGAGCAGGTAAGAGAGTTGTCTGATTTTGCCCGGGAAAATAAGATGCCTCTGCACATGCATGTGTCAGAGCAGCGGCGCGAACTGGCTGAATGCAAGCAGGAATACGGTATAACGCCGATTGCGTTATTAAATCAACATGGTGTTCTCAGTAATAATTTTGTTGGTATTCACGCGACGCACATTTCCTCTGATGAAATTAAAATGCTTGGCGAAACTCAGTCTTATGTTTGTCTTTGCCGCACAACCGAACGTGATCTCGGAGACGGTTTGGCACCCACTGCTGAGCTTATTAACGCAGGAGCTGAGATTTGCGTTGGCGTAGATAGTCACGCTGTCAGTGATGCTTTCGAGGAAATGCGCGCCGTTGAACTTGACGAGCGGTCGCGCACGGAGGCTCGCACTGTTGCAGCGGAGGCGCCGAAACTACTGGATGCGGCAACGCGAGCAGGCTTTACAGCAATCGGTATGAAGGAAAAGTGGCATCAGGACCAGGTTTTTCTGAGTGCAGCCGATCCATCCATCGCATGCGTGGACGATGCGTTGTTGAGCGATGCCGTTGTTTTTGGTGCCACGCCCAGAGCAGTCCAACGAGTTACGATTAATGGGCGGGTCATTGTTGAAGATGGCCGGCATGTAAACTATGAAGCCGTCTTAAAAGGCTACGAAAAGACTATGCAAAAACTATCTTTATGAAATCGGGTAACCGTGGTAGAGAAATGGTGAGGCGCTAAAGTTTGACGCAAGTTTGTAACAAGGATTAGCTTCGCGTGACCCGCTCCGATATGAAAAGACGGGAAGCTCTGCCGCCACATTACGCTTGGCTAAAATGTTTATCTCCATATCTCATCTTGATTTGCAGAGAGGAGAATTCTTACACAAAACCATTTTACTGAGCAGTATAGGACATGGGTGAAACAAATATGGCTGATTTAACCGAACAAGACAAATCTAAGGATGCCCCCAAGCGGAAAGATAAAATAGCCGTTTGCCTGGCTGGCGGTGGCATAACCGGCTCAATGTTTGAAATCGGTTGTCTGGCCGCGCTTGACGATTTTTTTGATGAGTCATTTAGTGTAAGTGATTTTGATATTTACGTCGGCATCAGTGCGGGTGCTATTGTTGCTTCCTTAGTAGCCAACGGCTACACCGCACGAGAACTTTATGACGACATTCGTTTTAATCGTAATTCACCGGTCAATTTCAAGAGAAAGAATATTTACAGTTTGCCGCTTGCCGATTTTTTTAAAGCGTTGGTCCCTTTTTTTAAACGGGTGCCGCGTCTTTTGCGGTATGGCTGGGTGAACCGCCGTCACGCCACTTTGATGGACTTGTTGTCGATTATGCAGGAATTCTTGCCACCAGGTCTGTTTTCACTAAACAATTTACATAAATTTGTAGCCGGCGTATTTTACCCGGAAGGAAAAACAAACGATTTTCGTAATCTAAAAAAGGAGCTTTACATTCCAGCCATAAATTTGGACACAGGTCGACGCTGGATTTTTGGTGACGATGATGCTACGGTACCAATTTCTAAAGCTGTTGCGGCGTCGGCTGCCATCCCGCTGTTTTTTAGGCCATTCCATATAAATGGTACCGATTTCATTGATGGCTCGACCGGTCAGGTGTCGCATATGGATATAGCAATAGAGAAAGGCGCCAAACTCATTTTTATCATCAATCCAACAGTGCCGATTGACAATGATCCAAAGCGGAACTGCTTGCCCACATTTGATGGAACATGTGGCAGGTTGGTAGAAAAGGGAATAGGTATGATTAGTGATCAGGCGAGACGAATTGAAACAAAAACGAGATTTGAGCAAGGATTTATACGGTTCAAACAGGAAAACCCCGATGTTAACTACGTTGTGCTTGAGCCTAAAGCATCGGATGGCTTTCTGTTTTTACATGGCGTAATGGAGTTTGATTCACGCAAATCGATTTTGGAATACGGTTATTACACGACAATGACGGAAATGAAACTTAATTTCTCTACGTATCAGAAAATTCTAGAAAAACACAAAATTCCAATTAGAGAAAACGTTATTCCCCCAAAATAAACGGCCAGCATCGCTAAGCGAATACTGGCCTCCCCCTAATCCCGATACAGAGATCGAAGTTGTAGTGCTAAGTTGTCAGATTTGGGATTAAGAGATGAAACTCTCCTCGGGTGTTTCCACTAATTCCTTTACGTTCGAGATGAGATGACGGTTTATTAAGGGTTTGAACATCACGTTATCTGCACCATGTTCAGGACTGTCCAAATCAAATGTTTTGTCTTCGTCAACAATCAACATCACTTTGATATCCGTATATTTCCTCTTAATTTTCCTGACGAGGTCAATGCCGGTTTTTCCATTTGATTCAAATCCGTCAAGGTTGTAATCGAGCACCAATATTTCCGGTTTCATCTTTCTGAGGTAGTACATTACAGATTCTATGTTCTCTGCAATTTCAATTTTATATGCATCGCACAACGCCAGATAGATTTGCATCTGGGTCCCGAGCTCTGCATTGAGAATCAGAATTTTTTTCATGAAAAGAAGTTTTGCTCAAGATGTCGTAATCATAGGTGCAAGAAATATAAACTATATTATTGGCAATCCTGGGATTTTGCGGAAAGAGAATTCGCAAAAAGTGCTGGATTAAAAAGAGGAGTGTTTTGTGGTGGAAATGTTTGTAAAAACAATTTGCTGAGTTACTGTTTCTGCTGGGCCGTATCGACAATAGGTGTCAGATTAATGAACCATTTGAGCCCGTAAAATGTGAGACATGCCGCAACAGTGATGGCAGTGGGGTGCACGTGGCCATACCAATCGTACCAGGCTATGTTTGCTTCGTCTACATTGATCAGAATGAGGGCAAATGCGTTGTTGAATGCATGAAGAATAATGCTGGGGAAAATACTATCCGCCCGCCATGCAACATATCCCATTAGCCCCCCCATTGTCATGATTTGTGCAAACCATGGAGTCGGGTGAATCATAGCAAATAGCAGCGATGACAGAATGATTGCCTGGACAAAGTCACCTTTTCGCTCAAGGGTCCTTTGTAATAATCCCCGAAACAGCATTTCTTCAACGATACCGGCAATAATCACAATGCCAAAAATCAATATAGTCCAATCAAGTATACTCTGGGCTCTGAGCATTTCCGTGAAAAGGGCCTCATTTTCTGCTGATAGTTTGGTGAACTGAGCAATAAATCGGTCCAATTCATCGTTTAGAATTGGCATGGCTATCCCCATGAGGCCGCACGCCAGAAGCACTTTTTTGTCAACAAACCGAAGACGAAAAGTCTTTCTGAATTTGAGTTTTTTGTATTTCACGTAGGCAAGTGCCGGAATGGCCAGGCAGATTTCACCGATGGCAAGTTGCAAACTCTTGGGAAAGCCGGTGGTCAAGAGCGGAGAGATGCCTGCCAAAACAACACTTGAAAAGATAACGAGCAAAATTGTCCGGATTCGTGGCTGGTTGGATTGAGAAATTTCTTTAGGTGATTCCACAGTATCAAGCGCTTTTTTGAGCTATTTTTGCCATGAAAATGGCTGCGGCCACCGATACATTCAGCGAGTCGCCTGTGCCGTGTCCGGGAATGCTTACAGAAACATCTGCATGCATCTTTGTTTGTTCGGAAATACTTTCGGTTTCACCACCTAAAATGAGAAGGCTGTTACCAGAAAATGTCACTGCGGCATAGTCGGTTTTGCCGGAAACATCGGCTAGATAGGTGGTGAATTTAGAAAATGTATCTTCAGTAAGTTCCCGGCCGATGTCCACATTTATCACTACCGGCAGATGAAAAATGGCGCCCATGCTGGCTCGGATGACTTTTGGATTTGTTGGTTCAACACAGTTTGCGCCAAGCAAGAGGGCATCGATGCCGAACCAGGCTGCGGACCTTAAAATCGTTCCGAGGTTGCCCGGGTCACGAATGTTCTCGACGGCCACGAGAGTTTGGGGGGCATTTTGCAAGATGCTTTGTAAGGTCCAGGTTTGCTTTTTTACAATGGCAACAACACCTTGCGGGGTTATGGTTTCGGTGAGCAGAGATAGCGTTTTTGAGTCAATTTGATACATGGGAATTGAGCCTGCGAGACACTGATTCTGGAAAAACTCTGCCCGGCCTGACGTCAGCAAGTCCGGGACACACAGCAGTGACTCTACAGTTTGCTGGGATTTGATAGCCTCTTCACATAACCGGATTCCTTCGACAAGGAATTTTCGCTCACGGTCTCTGATTTTTTTTTGTTTCAGAGAGGATAGAAATTTTAGATGTTTGTTTGAGAGCAAGACGATGAAAGCAAAAGACAGGTTTGTTTCGAGAAGACCAAATTGGCTGTTAATTCTGAGAGAATCTTTCCTCCTCGGAATTAATGACATCGATAACGTCTGTTGGAACGAGCGTGTTGATGAGGCGTTCCCGGAAATCTTTTTTGTGCATAAGTCTGGATATTCTACTCAACGCTTTCAGGTGCGGGCCGGTCTTGTCCGTCGGCCCAACCAAAAGCCAAACCAGACGCACAGGTTTGTTGTCGAGCGAATTAAAATTAACAGGTTCTCTAGTGATGCCCAAGGCAGCGATGATGTCATCAACGCCTTCTGATTTACCATGAGGAATGGCTATTTCTTCACCAATGCCAGTACTCATAACGGCTTCCCGGTCGAGAACTGCTTTTAGAAGTTGATCTTTGTTTTTGAGTTCCCTGGATAAATGAATAATACCTACCATTTCCTCGATAATCTTTTCTTTCTCCGTGTTTTCGAGAGGTATTTTTACTCTATCCTCGGTAAGTATATCCATCAACTTCATTACAGACTCTCTCTGTTGGGCATTGGCGTATTCAGTTTACTTTTATATCGTAAACATCTCAATATAATAATTTGTGTGGATTCTTCCTACGGTTTTAATCGACAGAAAAACAAAAAAAGCCAACACATTATAGAATGCGTTAGCTTTTTTTGTCCTGCGGGACCGACGGGACTCGAACCCGCGATCTCCGGCTTGACAGGCCGGCGTGTTAACCAAACTACACCACGGTCCCGTGATTCTCTTATTCAGTGCTTGAAGTGCGACTTTTTTTTGTGTAGATGATGGCCGCCGGAATCAAAACACAATATCCCAAAACTAATAGAATCGGTGCAAGCGTCAACGATAAAAAGCCATCGACAGGCGGCTGTGCCAGTGCCAAATATCCCGCTAATAAAACCAACGCGCTAGCACCAAAAAGCCAATAGTTTGTTTTGGTGAAAGATACTTGGGATACGCCGAATTTTCCGACAGATTTTGTTCGTTTTACTTTAGCCATCAGTTCTCATTTTAAGAGGCACAATGTACACAACGATTAAAAGAGAGTCAAGAGAAATATTTCCTGCGGAGATGCAAAAAGCGGCTGAATTTGAATTTGCGATTCGTATCGATTTTTGTATATTGAACCCATGCTTAAAATTAATAATCTCTGTAAATCCTATGGTGGTCAGATTCTTTTTGAGGAAGTAAGTTTTAATGTGAACCCAAAGGAAAGAATCGGTCTGGTCGGACGCAATGGCCATGGGAAAACGACACTTTTTCGCCTCATTCTGAGTTTAGATTCAGCAGATTCCGGGAGCATTAATATCCCGAAAAATTACCGTATTGGCTACCTGAAGCAGCACCTGGATTTCACCTGTGACACCATTCTGGAAGAGGCGTGCCTGGGACTGCCGGAAGGGCAGGAACACAATGCCTGGCGTGCCGAAAAAATTCTCTTCGGATTGGGTTTCAGTACCGCGGATCTAAACCGCCCGCCCTCTGAGTTTTCCGGCGGGTTTCAGGTGCGTTTAAATCTGACCAAAGTGCTTGTGTCAGACCCGGATATGTTGCTGTTGGATGAGCCAACCAACTATCTGGATATTGCCTCAATTCGTTGGCTGGAGCGTTTTCTTCAGGCATGGAAGAATGAGCTGATGCTTATTACGCACGATCGCAGCTTCATGGATAAGGTGACAACTCACACGTTGGGTATTCATCGAAAGCGTGTGCGCAAGATCGAGGGAAACACGGCGAAGCTTTATGAGCAAATGGCCACAGAAGAGGAGATATATGAAAAAACTCGTCTGAATGATGAAAAACGACGCAAGGAAGTTGAGCTTTTCATTAGTCGTTTCAGAGCCAAGGCCCGGCTTGCAAATATGGTTCAATCCCGCGTCAAGACCCTAAAGAAGCAGGAACAAAAAAATAAGCTCGATAAAATAGAGGCGCTGGAATTTTCTTTCAAATTTTCACCGTTTTCAGCTAAAATCATGATGGATGTGCGTGATTTGGCCTTCAGATACCCGGGCCAGTCCAGCCATTTATTTAGTGGGCTAAATCTGACCATTGCAAAAGATGACCGCATCTGCATTGTAGGTAAAAACGGTGAGGGCAAAACCACGCTGCAGAAACTTCTGGCAGGCGCGTTGAAGCCAATTGATGGAGAAATAAGACCACACCCCCTCCTGAAGCGCGGCTTTTATGAGCAAACAAACACGGCTGAACTCGATCTGAATCGAACGGTGGAAGAAGAAATTGCTTATGCCAGTGAGAATTGCACCCATCAAATGGCTCGTGACATTGCCGGCGCCATGATGTTTAGCGGGTCTGGAGCACTAAAAAAAATATCTGTCCTTTCCGGTGGTGAGAAAAGCCGAGTCATGTTGGGCAAATTATTGGTTTCACCTTGCCATTTGCTACTGCTGGACGAACCGACGAATCACCTTGATATGGAATCTTGTGATTCACTTATGGCAGCCATTGATGCATTTGATGGTGCAGTCGTTCTGGTGACTCACAATGAAATGTTTTTGCACACACTCGCGACCCGGCTTGTGGTTTTTGATAGAGGCCGGCACACGGTTTTCGAAGGCAGTTATCAGCGTTTTCTCGATGACGTTGGCTGGGAAAGCGATGATGCTGTGCGACGCAGGTCTGTGGGAAAACAAATTCAGGTAGGGGAATCCAGTGCTGCAACGACGGAAGGTGTTGGTTTTAAAGAACCAGGCTCTGCTGCGCCAGACAGGAAAACATTGCGGAAAAAGAAAGCAGAGTTGGTGCAGCAGAGGTCGCGAAAGTTAAAACCTTTGGAGAGTCGAATTGTTGAACTCGAAGCGAGTATTGAAGAAGCTGAAGAGGAAATGGGTAGACTGAACAAAGGTCTTATCGATGCTTCAACCAGTGGTGATAGCGAGCAAATTGCAGACCTCGCAAAAAAACAGCGGTATTTGCAAGTGCAACTAGATGGGCAATACGCAGAGCTGGATCGAGTAACCCTGGACTTTGAGCAGCAGGAAGCTGAATTTGCGGCGCAGATAGAAATGTTGCAAGTATGAGCCCGACCCAATTCTAACCCTGAAAAATGGTGAGAAAGCAGAATGTCAGATCAGAATGTTGCTGTGGCAACTCTTCGGGAGCAGGTGCGGGAATTTGTTGAGGAACGTGACTGGAATCAGTTTCATTCAGCCAAAGATTTGGCCATTGGACTCAGTATTGAGGCTGCTGAACTGCTGGAGCATTTTCGTTTTAAAAATGATAATGAAATCGAGACGCGCCTTCTGGATCCTGAAATTGCTACGCAGATTAAACATGAACTTGCCGACGTTTTTTATTTTGTGCTGGCGCTGAGTAATCATCTGGAAATAGACCTGAGCCAGGCCTTTGAAGAGAAGCTCGCTATCGCTGCGCAAAAATATCCCGTAGAACTGGCCAAAGGGCGAAACCTGAAGTACACTGAGCTTGAACAAGCAAAGCAGACATGAAATTGTTGTTCACTTTTGTGGTACTGCTGATTGGATTCTTTGTCCTCATTCGGCTGATTGAAAACACGTTTATCTTCTTTCCAGACAAGCAGCCGGGCGACTATGGATTGCTTGGCTCCCCCGATTTCCAGGTTGAGGACTGTTTTTTTTTGACCCGGGACGGAACGCGATTGCATGGCTGGTTTGTTCGCAATGACACCGTCCGTACCACTTTACTCTGGTGCCATGGGAACGCTGGGAATATCAGCGACCGAATCGACAATCTGGTGCAACTGGCTAAATTGCCGATCAATATTTTTATATTTGATTTTCGTGGGTACGGTAAAAGCGAAGGTACACCCAACGAAGCCGGGGTGTATTTGGACGCGCTTGCGGCCTACGATTTCTTGATTCAAAAAAAACAGGTTCAGAGCGAAGATGTTGTGCTTTTTGGCCGTTCTCTGGGTGGCGCCATTGCTGTGGATCTGGCCTCAAAGAGACCGTGTGCGAAATTAATTCTTGAGTCAACATTTACTGCAGCCGGAGATATGGCGAAGAAAATGTTTGGTCTTATCCCCGTTCAACTCGTCATGAAAAGCAGTTTTGATTCACTGCTAAAGATTGGCCAACTGCAAATGCCTGTCCTGTTTATTCATGGCAATCAAGACAGTGTCGTGCCGTATGAACTTGGTAAAAAGCTGTTTGACGCGGCCAATGAACCGAAAGAATTCTACACTATCGACGGTGCCGACCATAACGACACCTACCTTGTCGGCGGTCGCGCCTACTTTAAGCGCATCGAGCTTTTCTTGCAGAAAGAGTGAGTGAACTGTATTTTGTTCTCAACCCCGTCAAGTTTTTTGTGCTCAGATTGCCGCGACCACTTACGGATTTACGTTCTGCGTTCCCAAGTCAAAATCGAAGATGGCTGCTGAGATTGCAACTTCATCATTTGTTATGAAATGGGAAAAAACAGATACAACGCGTCCATTGTAGGCATCTATGCCGGAATAGTCGCCAAAGAAGATTTTTTCGTTACAAGCAAATGGTTTGAGGTCAATACGGTAGTTGACAAAGGATTTTCCACCATCTACACTGCGGGCAAGCGTCAGTTCTGTCATGACGCCCTCGGTGTTTCTGCGTTCGTAGAAGACAATGTTAATAGCGCCATCAACGGGGTCCACGGCCATCCAGGTGAAAAATTGTGCCTTATTATTAAACAGGGGATCGTCGTTAACACGCACAGGTTTTGACCAGCTTTCACCGTGATCATCCGAGGCGATTACGAACACATCCGGATCCCCGAACCGCTGGTCCACCCAATTAATGTAAATTCTACCTTTGTAAGTACCTTCACTAAAGTCAACCTTTGTTACGGGGAAACCGTTGCAGCGCATAACACCTGGAATATCCATATTCCAACCGCCAACAAGCTCCGTCAGAACTTTGTCTTTACCAAAGCTTACACCACCATCCAGTGATTTATCAAAGACCAGCCCATTGGGCCCGGACCAGGAAATGTAGATTTCGCCTTTTGGCCCAACAGCCGGTACGGCACCTTCTACAGTATTGTCATCATCGGAGCAATCACCGCCTTTGTCGGAAATTCGGTACGGCGGATCGAAGGTGATGCCTTGATCTATGGAGCGGGAAAAATAGATTTGCGTGGAGTCGTTTGGACCGGGCTCAAGGTATGCATCGAAACGCGTCCAGCTTATGTAAACATTGTTTTTGTGCGACGAGCCTGCGGAATTATCCGAGACAAGGTAGGGCTTATCTTCGTACGGGCGCAGCGTATTCAGATGGTCAACAACAACGACCGGTGCCTGCCAGGTGTCTGTATCTTTAGAGGAACGTGCGACATAAATACCGTTGCGTTTACTTTTTTTTGTTTTCAAACCACGAAAGGAAATATAGGAATGGAATGCGATGCCTTCATTGTTAAAAACAAGGGCATCATCACCTTGAGGTCGCCGGTCAGGGTTTGCCTCCTCGTAAGTTGCCCAGGTCTTGCCGGCATCGTGTGAATGATAGCGCATGCTGACAACCCGGGTTTCGCCCGGTTCGCCGAAGCGAATAGAGGCAGCTATTATATTGTCAGGATCTTTTGGATTAATTGCCACTGACGGCTCGACCGGTCTTAGAAAATCTGGTTTGGTTATTTGCACAACCTGATGGTTGGCTGATCCCGTCAGCAATACGGTTGAGATTAAGCAAGCTTTGATTAACATTTTTCCTCCTGTTTCCGGTTCAAAAACGTTATTTTGAGAAGTTGGTGAGTGGGTCTGGTTGCTCGTGTGCTATTTGCACGAGTTTCTTCCTCCCGGCTGTGATTTGTGGGTGATTGAATTTATTCTTGCCAATCTCTTTGAGGCGTACAGACCCGGAAAATGCAGACTGTTCTAATTGTGAATTGTTGGTTCAGGTGCAGCTTTTTATAGTTCAACTTGTTTGCCCAAATTCATTTTTTCTGCGTTTATCAACACGTGATTCGCGGCAAGGAGATCCTGGATGGCGTTGCCAACGGATTTGAATACTGTGATTTCTTCTGCAGATTCACGGCCTGATTTATTGCCGGCAGCGATTTCACCCAGCTCCGCGTGAATGTGCTCAGGTTTAATTTGGCCGGTTTTCAGTGGCGCTATCAGGTCACCGGCTTCTCTCAGGCAGGATTCGCGGTGGTCTACTACAACTTTGGCGCGTACAATGGTTGCAACGGGAATTTCGCACATGCCTGGTTTATAGGAGCCAACTGCGTTAATATGTACGCCCGGCCTCAGATTCTCGTGGGCGAAAACGGCTGCGGTTGCTGTTGTGGCAGTGCAGATAATATCCGCACACGCGAGCTTTCTGGGTGTAGATGTGACTTCCACAGACAGCCCCAGGCGCTCACTCATTTCATGGGCAAAGCGTTCTGCACGCGCGCTGTTTCTGCCCAAAACAGTTACTTTCTGAATAGTTCTGACTTGGCAGATTGCCTCCAACTGGAAGCGTGCTTGTACGCCCGTGCCGATGATTGCGGCAACGGAGGCATTTTTTCTGGACAGCAAATCGGTTGCCAAACCCGAAGCAGCGCCGGTTCGCAGAGCAGTCAAATGTTCTCCATCCATTAAAGCCAGGGCCCGGCCAGTCGTTGCATCGAACAACAGGACCATTGCTTGAATCAGTGGCAAGCCCTGCTGTTGATTTTTATCCATAATGGAGACCAGCTTGTACCCAAGGCGGTGCAAGTCAGGAGAGTACGCCGGCATAATAAGCGCCCGGCCCTGTTCTGAATCCAACTCCAGGTTCATTCGCACCGGAACGGTTGCCCGGCCGGAAGAGAGTTGCGTGAAAGCTTCATGCATTAACGGGATGGCCTCCTGCATGGAAAGCGCCTGACGAACATCATTTTTTGAGAGGATTCGAATGTTTTTTTTCCGGTAGCTGGTCAGTAAGTTATATTGCTAAAATAGAAAAATTATCCTCAATGAGCAAGTCGGTTCTTGCTTTGTTTGCCGTAGAATAAATTGAACCTCACCATTCAGCCTCGAAGACCAAAGCGTTGCATTCCAACAGAAATTGGTGAATCGTTACCATTCTATTTCGCCCCTTTGGTACTTGAGATAAATGAGACTAATCTATTTCCAGGGCTTCGCCTTTCGCTATTGCATTTTTCCCCGTTGGGGCCTTCCGCAAAAAATCAGCTAAGCTGAGTTTATTGTATAACCCGGACCATAGTTTTAAGCTCTGGCAAAAAAACAATAACTTTTGAGTAAATCTGCCCTTCTCTTGCGACTGCCAAAGTGGTTGGGACGCTGAATAATTACAATTGAAAGTATTATGCCTTTTTCAGGCAGCGTTCCAACCGGAGACATCATGGTTTGTTGTGAAAATGTCGATAAACTGAAAGTAACAGCTTGCGCCTTTACAATATCAGTGCTTTGTCTACTGACACGGTTCTCAGGTCAGTCAAAATGAGCGATAAATGGCTTGTTGGGGCAATTAGGGCGTTAAGTTTTATACCTGTTTTTTTGAAGAACTTAAGCTGAATTTCAACTATGAAAGTACTGATAGCTGACGACGATGTGGATACACTGCGCCTGGTCAAGAGCTGCATAAAAAAGTGGGGTCACGATGTTATTGCTGTAAGCGACGGTGCCCAGGCTTTGAGCGTTCTTAAATCAAAGAATGCGCCTTCCCTGGCTATTCTTGATTGGAATATGCCAAAAGTCGATGGGCTCGAGGTCATTCGCCGCCTTCGCTCTGAAGATGCGGATAATCACGTTTATACCATTCTTTTAACCGCTAGAACTGAAAAACAAGATCTGCTTCTGGGGCTCAATTCGGGCGCAGATGACTATATTCGTAAACCGTTTGATCGGGAAGAACTCATCGCACGTTTGCGTGCGGGTCAACGCACTGTTCAACTCGAACAGGAGCTGATAAAGCAAAATAAATTATTGTCCTCGGTCAACGGTGAGCTTGAAATAGCGAACGAGCGTTTGCAAAAAGATTTTGAAATTGCAGCTACGTTTCAGCAGTCATTGCTGCCGAAAAATTTACCGAAAATACCCGATCTGAGTATCGACTGGTTGTACAAACCGTGCGATGAACTCGCCGGAGACATGTTGAACATCTTCTGGCTTGACAAGCAACATCTTGGCCTCTACCTGTTGGATGTGAGCGGACATGGTGTGGCTTCTTCTTTCTTGACTGGAACGGTGAGCCGGTTGTTGACGCCGATTGGCGGGCAGTCATCGCTGGTGCGAACAAAAGGCAATGGTGCTATTGGCAATCGCCTGGTTTCTCCAGCAGATGTTATCACGCAACTGAATGAACAATTTTATTTTGACCAGGAAATAGGGCATTATTTTACTATCATTTATGCTGTTTTTGATACTGTTTCGCATCTATTCCGCTTTGCAACAGCCGGGCATCCCGGTCCCATTGTTGTGGGCGCTGAAAAAGCGCCATCTGTAGTTGAAATGAACAGTTTTCCTATCGGATTTAATAAAGAGGCGAATTACAAAAACAAGGATATGAGCATTAACAAAGGCGAGCGGCTCTATCTGTATTCTGATGGCATCACCGAGGTGGCAAACAAACAAAATGAACTTTGGGGCGCTAACCGTCTTGGGGAGGCTTTAAGTCGGGGACTCGGCAGTTCAATTAAGGAATCACTGCAATATGCTGTTAAGCTGGCTGAGCAATGGTCCGAGGGAAAAATCGACGACGATATCTCTTTGCTAGCCGTTGAAGTCCATGGCTAAATGCGCCTTCAGCGAACAGTGCTTTATCAGAAACTCACACCAATTTCCATTGACAGTTGTTTTGATTTCGTGAATTTATCCAGGTATTGGCGGTAGTTGGCAGAAAGAAAAAAACGCTTCATAAAAGAGTAGTGTCCCTGCATTTCAACGTAGTAACTCTTTTTGGTTTGACCGGCCGTTTGGTAGATATAGCCTCCGCTACCCAAGGTTACCAACAATTTTCTTCCTAAAGGCAGACGATAGGTAAAAGTCGGCCGGTACGCAGTTGTAAATTCCGTGGAAACATGCGCGAGGCGCGCCGAAACTGAGTGCCCCTGAAATGGGAATCGTCGAATACCTAAGAAATATGACGAGGAAACCGTGTTCGGAGTGTGACCCTCTTGAAAGCGTACGAACAAATTCGCTCCCAATCTTATGTTGGCCGGTAGATTCAAACTGAGTCCGGTACTCAGGCCTTTGCGCACAACGTCATCAAACAGACTGTCCGGCGTGTTTATTGTGTTCAGTGTACGAACATTTTTTCTTGCATCATAAGAAAAGTTAAGTGAAATTGCGTCGGAAAGATGAAGATTGGCAGTCAGATAAATGTTTGAAAATGTGAGGGACTTGCCTGCGGCAGCTCTGCGCCACCGTCGGTTCAAATCGATTTCCACACTTTGATACAGAGAAATTCTGTTTGCCAGTGTGTAGTTGTTTTGTAAATAAACAAACTCGCGATTGACTGTTCCGTTCTCTGAGCTCGCTGAAAATGCAACCGTTGTGGCAAACCTTTGGCGGGCATAAGAACCTGTTTCCAAGGCCAGAAATGCACCGTATTTGTTTCTTTTGGAGTTAAAGGCGGATGTCTGAAAATTGGGTTCCATACCGGCTGCCACTCCAACTCGAAAATGTGCACCGAGTCCTGTAGAAATATAGACACCATCAATGAGGCCAATGCCACGAATGTGGCGCGAATAAACCCTGCCTATGCCGAAGCGCACTGCGGAGTTTTTAGGTGCATAGGATAGACAGATTTCAGAAACACGATGTACCCATTCGTCCCCGCGGAGTGAGTAGCCGGAGGAATATGAGCGGTTATAAAAACGCGAGCGCTGGCGCAAACGAAACTCCATTCCTGTCCCCAGAAGATTCTTAATTTTTAACCGCCCGCTCATACTGGGCTGGAAAGAAGACAAACGCATACCGCCATTGGCATCCTGCAGATAACTTTGAATTGAATAATATCCCTGAAGATGATTTGCCGCCTTCTTTTTGGTTTTTCGGGATACGCCTCTGCGCACTTTTTGTCGGGATTTCCTGACAGGTTGGCCTTCGCGTGAGTGCATTTCGGCTGAAAAATTAATATGTGGCAACACCACTTTGTCCCCGATTTCAATTTTGAACATTGAGCGTATGACCCGAGCCGCAGTAGATTTGCTGGAAAGGTGTGTTATGACAACAAAGGCGCCGATCTGGCCATCGTGAATAACTTTGAGCGTATCCCCCACTAAAAGTCCTTCACTTTTTCCGGCATTTACATAAACAGCATCTTTGGTGATATACTTCACAATAGGCTGCTTTTTTGATATTTGCTGACCATATATCGGCTGTCCGGAAAACATAATGGAACTTATAAGAAGCAGTGCTGAGTTGAAACGCATCATATTAAATCTCCTTGGTCAATCATCGGCTTTACCATCGGGGTGACAGTTGTAACAAGCGCTACTTTGGTAAATGTAATTATTGACCCCCCGGTGCTCGTCATCCATATCTTGTTTATTGTGCTCATGACAGTTCAGGCAAGAGAACACTCTGTAGTTGTTGGAATTTGTATGGCAATCAGCGCAGGCACTCCACTCGCCATTGTGTTCCCCTGAATAAATGGGAAAATAATCCGCGTCGTGATTTGCAAAACTTCCTTTTTTGCCATCGGGATGACATTGCAGGCAGTCGTTGCTGTTGTAGGAATAACCCGGGAACCCATTGTGCACCTGATTCATGGCAGATTGTCTGTGCTCGTGACAGTTCAGGCAGGAAAAGACGCTGTAGTTATTTGGATTGGTGTGACATTCCAAACATTCACTCCATTCATTATTATGTGTTCCTGAATAAATTGGAAAATAATCCGCGTCGTGATTTGCAAAACTTCCTTTTTTGCCATCGGGATGACATTGCAGGCAGTCGTTGCTGTTGTAGGAATAACCCGGGAACCCATTGTGCACCTGATTCATGGCAGATTGTGAATGTTCATGGCAAGTCAGGCAATCGAAGATTTTACGGTTGCTTTGGTCTGTGTGACACTCGAGGCAGTCATCCCATTCATTGTTGTGCTTGCCGGAGTAAATCGGGAAATACTCGGTGTCGTGGTCACGAAACTCAGCTTTCTCACCGGTCGGGTGACAGAACAGGCAGCTTTCGCTGTCAAAAGCGTAGTCCGTGATGCCGTTGTGCTTGGGATCAATTTCCGACTGAGCGTGCTCGTGGCAGGTCAGGCAGTCATACACTTTTCGGTTGCCGGTTTGCGTGTGGCATTCAGCACAGTCACTCCAGGCATGATTGTGCTCTCCTGAATAAATTGGGAAAAACTGCATGTCATGTTCAGCGAATTTTTCTTTTTTACCATCGGGGTGGCATTCAAAGCATTTCGTGCTATTGTACGCATAGTCGGGAATACCATTGTGTTCCGAATCCATTTCCGACTGTGAATGTTCATGGCAGGTCAGGCAGTCGAAGATTTTACGGTTGCTTTGGTCTGTGTGACACTCGAAGCAGTCGTCCCATTCATTGTTGTGCTCGCCGGAGTAAATCGGGAAATGCTCTGTGTCGTGGTCACGAAACTCAGCTTTTTCACCTGCCGGGTGACAGAACAGGCAGCTCGGACTGTCAAAAGCGTAACCCGTGATGCCGTTGTGTTTTGGGTCCATTTCCGACTGAGCGTGCTCGTGGCAGGTCAGGCAGTCGAAAATTTTACGGTTGCTTTGGTCTGTG
>JAJDAG010000201.1 GCA_029262005.1 Candidatus Zhuqueibacterota bacterium
TTGCATCGCCCATGAACTTGGTAATAGCAAAAATGCTAGCAGTAAAGTCAAACTTCCGTAGAATTGGCAGTGCATTGTGAAACACAGACTCGTAGGCATCGTCAAAAGTTATAATGACACTTTTTTCAGGTAAGGTTTTCCCCCTCACATAGTCGTAAATTGAAACAGATTTAAATCCTTGACGGTATAGATATTCAATCTGCCTTTCGAACTGCTTCGGTGTAATAAAAGAAACGCCTAATTCAAATTCTTCCTGTATCTTGTGGTATGTTAAAATCGGAACAAACACAACTGTACAAAGGCACTAAATTACAGTCGAAAGCGGTATATATTCATACTGAAAGGCCTCTGCAACAGCCTTATGAGTGATGTCTCCATTAAAAACATTAACTCCCTCAGCGATCTCTGGATTATCTTTAGCAACCTTTGGAAACCCGCTGTTGGCAATCTGAATAATGTATGGGAGTGTAGCATTTGTGAGGGCGCGCGTGGATGTCATTGGTACTGCGCCGGGCATGTTTGCAACACCGTAATGTACAACGCCATCTATCACATAAATCGGGTTCTCGTGTGTGGTTGGTCGAATTGTTTCAACACAACCACCTTGATCAACGGCAACATCAACCAAAACAGAACCCTCTAGCATAAGTGATAACATCTGGCGTGTTATTAGGCTTGGGGCCTTGGCGCCAGGAATTAGCACCGCACCAACAACAAGGTCTGCCTCAGATATTGCTTTTCTAATATTTGCCGGGCTTGACATAATCGTAACAACATTTTTCGGCATCACATCATCCAGATACCTTAACCTCTCAAGATCAATGTCAAGAATTGATACCCTTGCGCCCAAACCAGCAGCAATTTTTGCTGCATTCGTTCCGACAACACCGCCGCCAAGAATAACGACTCGAGCAGGCTCAACGCCTGGAACGCCTCCTAGTAAAACGCCCCTGCCTCCATGCAACTTCTCAAGGCAACGAGCGCCCTCTTGCACAGCCAACCTGCCCGCGACCTCACTCATCGGTATGAGCAGCGGCAAGGCTCCAGAGGTATTTCGCACAGTTTCATAGGCGATGGCCGTACAATTCGATTTTATTATTGCCTTAGTCAATTCCTCAGAAGCAGCGAAGTGAAAATAAGTAAAAATTATTTGCCCTTCACGAATGAGGTCATATTCTACGGCTAATGGTTCCTTCACTTTAATGACCATTTCTACTTGAGCAAAAAGGTCATTCGGGGTATCTACGATTTCAGCTCCCGCCTCAGTATAGTCCTCATCAGTAAAACCACTACCCTTACCGGCCTGCGTTTCTACTAAAACCCGGTGACCAAGTCCTTTTAGAACCTCAGCCCCTGCAGGGATAAGGGAAACTCTATTTTCATTTGCCTTTATTTCCTTTGGCACCCCGATAATCATAGTTCTCTCTCCTTTTCTTGCCCGGTTCCAGGTTCTAATACAATAGTATACAACTTGTCTTGTTTAAAAAGTTCATTGGCCGTCTGCGACAAAGCGTTTGTCGTAACAGCCTCGATCCCTGCTAATGTATCATCCAGTGAAAAGAACTGTTGTAAATAAATTTCCATTTTAGATAACCTATTCATCCTGCTGGATGTACCCTCCAAGCCCAGCATCAGGTTGCCCTTCAATTGTGATTTTGTTCGCTCTAATTCATCTTTAGAAACCAGTTTGGAACACAGCTCTGAAAGCTCAAGATGAATAAGATCAATGGCACGATCAACGCCTTTCGGATCCGTGCCTACATACACACCAAAAATACCGGTGTCAAACAAAAAATCAATAAAAGAATATATGGAGTAAGCGATCCCATGCCTTTCCCTGATATTCTGAAAAAGGCGGGAACTCATACCGGCTCCTAGAAGGGTATTGAGCACCAGTAGTGTAAACTTACGGCTGTCAGTATAACTATATGCATGCGTTCCAAGACAAATGTGTGCCTGAATCGCGCCATTCCGCGAAACTTCTCTTCCTGTAGTTTGAGATTCAACCGCAGGGTAGGTTGGTTTTGGTGCAGGTTTAAAATCTGCAAAATGTTTCCGGACAAGCTGCACTAAAGATTTATGCTCAACATTTCCGGTTGCCGCCACAACGATCCGATTCGCAGTGTAGTTGTCGTCTACAAAAGCACGAATTGAGTCCGCGCTAAATTCGCGGATACTATCACGTTGCCCTATAATTGGCAAACCTAATGGGTGGTCCGGGAACAAGCGTTTATAGAAATGATCATGAATAAGCTCTTCAGGGGCTTCCTCAACGGCATTTAGCTCCTCAAGCACTACTCGCTTTTCTTTCTCAATTTCGATTTCGTCGAAATTGGAATTCAGGAGAATGTCTGCGATGACTCTCACAGCGATGGGAAGATGTTCATCTAAAACATGTGCGTAGTAGCAGGTAAGCTCTTTGCTTGTGAAAGCATTGAGGTGACCACCCACCGACTCCAGACTTTGCGCAATCTGCGAGGCACTCTGAGTCGGTGTGCCCTTAAATACCATGTGCTCAACAAAATGTGCAATGCCATTGTTGCACTCGACTTCATCGCGTGACCCAGCAAGCAGCCACACACCAAATGCAATGGATCGTATATGCGGTATACGTTCAGTCACGACCCGCAGGCCGCTGGCCAGTTCAGTCTTGTTATAGTGAGGCTGGCCGTGATGCTTCATTTGCGCCAAGATAACCCATGAATTTCAGACATCAGTCTTTCGGCAATAACGCCTTACGACTAAGGTCAAGTTTGCCACGCTCATCAACCCCAAGGAGTTTTACTTCCACCTCATCACCAAGATTTAAAACATCTTCAACCTTACCTATACGCTCATGTGCAATCTGTGAAATATGGAGCAGCCCCTCCTTGCCGGGCAATATTTCAACAAAGGCGCCAAAGTTGGTTATCTTTTTTACCTTACCGCGATAAACCTCACCTTTTTCCGGTTCCTGAACAAGGGCCGCAATCATCTCTTGAGCCAGCTTACTACTTTCTGCCTCTGTGGATGCAATCAGCACAGTACCATCATCGTCGATATTAATTGTAGCTCCGGACTTTTCGGTGATTTCCCGAATCATCTTTCCGCCAGGACCGATAATTGTTCCGATACTATCTGGTTTGACCTTTATGGTCGTAATTCTTGGGGCATGATCAGACAATTCCGCACGGGAGGAGCTTAATGTTTGGTTCATTATATCCAGAATTTTCACCCGGGCCAGTTTAGCCTTACCAAGCGCCTTACCAAGTACTTCTGTCGGAATTCCCTTGATCTTAATATCCATTTGAAAGGCCGTTATCCCTGATGCAGAGCCGGCAACCTTGAAATCCATATCCCCAAGATGATCCTCATCCCCTAAAATATCGGTCAGCACACAGTAGTCATCACCTTCTTTGATGAGACCCATTGCGATGCCCGCGATGGGTGTTTTTATGGGTACGCCTGCATCCATCAGTGAAAGCGTTCCAGCACAAACTGTGGCCATTGAAGACGAGCCATTGGATTCAAGCACTTCGCTAACAACACGCACTGTGTAAGGAAACTCTTCAGTTGACGGCATTGCCGCCTTGATCGCACGTTCAGCTAAATTACCATGGCCGATTTCGCGCCTGCTTGTTCCTCTGTTTGGACGCACTTCGCCTACACAAAAAGGCGGGAAGTTGTAATGCAGCATATAGGTCTTCCAATACTGGCCTTCCAGCGCCTCCACTCGCTGCTCGTCAATTTTTGTTCCGAGTGTGGTTGTGGCAAGCGCTTGTGTTTGCCCCCGAGTAAATAAGGCTGAGCCATGTGTTCTGGGAATAAGTTGCACTTCACATGAAATATCTCGGATATCATCAAGGCCCCTTCCATCGATGCGTTGTCCATCAACCGCTATTCTGTTTCTTACAAACGCCTTCTCAGCATTGTGAACAATCTCTGCTATTTCCCCTTTGGAATCCGGGTAGTCTTCAAGCTTGCCCTCAACGATTTCTGCCAAAAGTTCTTTGAGCGACTGATTGCGTTGTTTCTTTTCAGAGATTTCGAAGATGCTTGATAGCTTGGGCTCGACTTCAGACATAACACTGTCAACGAGACTCGAAGATGTTTCGGCAGGAACGAAGTCGCGTTTTGGCCTTCCTGCCTTAGCGCGCAAGTCATGTTGCAACTGAACCAAAGCCCGTATTTTCTCGTGCCCGAATTCGAGCGCTGACAACATTTGCTCTTCACTAATCTCAGAAGCCTCACCCTCAACCATGACAATGGATTCATCTGTACCTGCGATGACCAAATCAAGAACGCTCTTATCAAGCTCATCAAGCGTGGGGTTAACAACGAACTTTCCGGCAATCATACCAACCCGCACTCCTGCGATGGGCTGGGTAAACGGAATATCTGAAACGAATAAAGCTGCTGATGTTCCGGTAATTCCGAGAATGTCGGGTGGGTTCACTTTATCCGCAGAAAGCACCGAAACCATCACCTGTACTTCATTTTGAAACCCATCATCGAATAAAGGCCGTATAGATCGATCGATAAGCCTCGAATTCAAGATTTCTGATTCGCCTGGCCTGCCCTCTCGTTTAAAAAAGCCACCAGGTATCTTGCCCGCAGCATAGCCCTTTTCCCGATAATCTACAGTTAGAGGGAAAAATGGTAATGTAGATGCTTCTAACGCGCCAACAACCGTAACGAGAATCATGCTGTCCCCAAGCCTGACAAGCATCGATCCATCGGCCTGCTTTGCCAGCTTACCAGTTTCTATTGACAGTTTTTTCCCATCTAAATCTATTTCTTCAATATGTACCATCGTAGTAACAACTCCTATATTAGCGACGGATACCTAGTTCTTTAATGATCTCTCTGTATCTTTCTATGTCTTTTTTGATCAAATAGTCCAGGAGCCGTCTACGCTGACCCACCATTTTTAATAGGCCTCTACGTGAGTGATGATCCTTAGTATGTTTCTTGAAATGAGGGGTTAGCGCATTTATATTTGCTGTAAGGAGAGCAATTTGCACTTCTGCTTTACCAGAGTTCGAGCTAACGCCGCCATATTTTGTTACAAGTTCCGTTGTTTGTTCATTAGTTAATGCCATCAGGTGCCTCCTTAAGAATATCCTGATTAAGAATTAATATACTCTTGTTTTTATCATGATTCAATTGTTGGATTAAAGCCTCTCTGTCAGGAAAGGCTATCTCATCGCGTATCCTCTCTACAAATTCTACAACCATTTTGTGGCCGTAAATATCGCTTGCAAAATCAAACAAATGCACTTCAAGCGTTTGCTCAACACCGTTAAAAGTTGGCCTTGTGCCGATATTCATCATACCCAACCGCTTCTGACCTTGCAAATATACCACCACAGCATAAACACCGCCTCCAGGAATCAGCTTGTGTGGCATGTCTAAGACAATGTTCGCTGTCGGATAGTTCAGGCTTTTACCTCGACCCGCACCTTTAACTATAACTCCCGACAAGCTGTAGTGCCTTCCAAGTGCGATGGAAGCTCCAGCAACATCGCCCGCATAAAGTAACCGCCTAATGCTTGTGCTATTTAACCGCTTGGCGTCTTTCTTCATCTCCGGCAACTCAGACACAACGAAGCCGAGTTTGCCTCCAAGTTGATTTAGTGTCTCGGCCCCACCCTCACGGTTGTGGCCAAAAGCATGATCATAACCAACTATAATTTCACAAAAACCGATCCTGCTAAATAAAACATCTTCAACGAATTGAACAGAAGACATATTTGCAAAACCTCTGGTAAACTTAATTACTACAATCCGCTCAAGCCCCAAACCAGATAGCGCATCAATCTTTTCATCAATAGTCGTCAAAACACGAATCGGAGCCACCCCTGTGGGAGCCAACACGACTTGCGGATGCGGGTCAAATGTGACTAATGTACTTAAAGCATTGCCAGCCCTGGCTCGTTTGAGTAAACATTCTAAAACAAACTGATGTCCTAGATGAACCCCGTCAAATGTTCCAACCGTGAGCACAGCCTTTTCTTCCCGCCTGATGCTATCAAGAGTCAAAAAAACATCCATACAACGATACGATCAGTGCTTATAGGTTTGCGCGAAACGGGAAAGCTCAACAGCATCTTCCACCCGATAAGGCCCAATCCGAGTGCGCACCAATTCAGCCAAATGGGCACCGGTATTTAAGACCTGACCAATATCATATGCCAGGCTGCGAATATAAGTGCCTTTTGAACAACAAACTCGCACGGACAGAAATGGTGAATCAAAACCAAGCAATTCCAACTCATAAATAGTGACAGGACGAGCCTTGCGTTCAACAGTCACACCTTTGCGAGCAAGTTTGTACAACCGTTGGCCGTCAACCTTTATCGCCGAGTACATGGGTGGAATCTGGGATATTTCACCGCGAAAAGCACCGAGCGCCTCTTGAATTTTTTTGAGGGTAACATGAGTAATTTCGTTCTCACCTACAACCTTACCCGTACGGTCAAAGGTGTCGGTATTTTTGCCCAACTCGATTTTCGCTTCGTATTCTTTATCCAGTTCAACAAGCTCCGGCACACGCTTGGTCGCTTTACCTGTACATACCAATAAAACACCAGTCGCAAACGGATCCAACGTGCCGGCATGTCCAACTTTTTTTATATGAATGATGTTTCGAATCTTCTTTACGACATCAAACGAACTCCAACTTTCAGGCTTATTAACATTCAGTATGACACCGGTCTCGAATTCGAACATGCTATCGAAATGCACATTGCCGGAGTCCTGCAAGATCCCTGCCTCAGTCACTCCTTCGTCCTCTTAATCAATGCCTCGATACCAATAGCATAGTCAACAGAGTCATCAAGCAAAAAACTCAACTCCGGAACAAACCGCAAGTCTGTTCTTTTGCCTACTTCTGAACGAATAAAACTCCTTGCCCTTCCTAAGCCCTGCAAAGCAGCCTTCTTAGCTTTTTCGTCACCCAGCACACTGACAAACACCCGGGCATACTTGAGATCATTTGTCAAGTCAACGGAAGACACTGTTGCCATACACACGCCCGGATCCTTCAAGTCGTAATTGATAATTCTGCTGACCTCCTTCCTGAGAAGTTCGGCCACGCGACTGGACCTTTTAAAATCTGCCATAGGCTACCTAATACACCTCGACGAGGTGTTCCAAAATCTCAGCTCTACCATCAACTTCAATAAGACGAAGCAATTGCGACATTGTTTTATCAATTACTTTATGCTCGTTTGCGACCAATGCCACCCCAACACAGGCTCTTTGCCATTTATCCTCATGCCCCACTTCCGCTACTGAAACATTAAACTTGTTCCGAATGCGTGTTTTCAAACTTTGAACAATCATACGCTTGGACTTTAGTGAATGGCTCTCCGGCAGAAATAACTCGAATTGACAGGCACCGATCAGCATATTACAATGACCCGTGACGTTTAGTCCAGTTTACGCGCTGTCTCAATTTTTCGATAAGTTTCAATAATATCACCTATCTTCAAATCATCAAACCCAACAAGGCCGACACCACACTCAAATCCGGAAGCAACTTCCTTAACATCCTCTTTAAACCGCTTCAGAGAGGCTATCTTTGTTTCATGAAGACGTTTATCTTCTCGATAAATTCTAACAAAATCAGTTCGGCTGGCCTTACCAGACACAACATAGCTACCTGCAATAGTTCCAACCTTTGGCACTTTGAACGTTTCTCTAACTTCGATTGTTGCAGTCAGTTCCTCAGTGATTTCAGGTGACAACATACCCTCTAAAGCAGCCTTGACGTCCTCAACTACTGAGTAAATAATATCATACAACCTAACATCTATCTCTTCCTTCTTGGCCAGCTCGCGAGCCTGAACTGTCGGTCGAACGTGAAAACCGATAATCACAGCATTTGAAGCAGATGCAAGTAGAACATCTGACTCTGAAATGCCTCCGACGCCCTTATGAATTACATTTACGGAAACTTCCTCATTTGACAACTTCACCAGAGACTCAGATAGAGCTTCGTTGGAGCCATCCACATCTGCTTTCAGAATAACGTTAAGCTCCTGAAGTTGGCCTTGCTTGATCTGTTGAGCAATCTGGTCAAGTGTCACATGGCGCTGCCTGCGAAAATCCTGCTCCCTTTTCAATTGCTGCCGCTTCGTACTGATTTCCCTGACTTCCCTCTCAGATTTCATAACTACAAATCCATCCCCAGCTTGCGGCACACCATCAAATCCTATTACCTGGACTGGTGTGGAAGGCGGGGCAACAGAAACCTTGCGCCGATGCTCATCATACATAGCTCTAACTTTTCCGCTAAAATGCCCGGCAATAAAAAGATCTCCAACTTTCAGAGTTCCACCTTGAATAAGCACTGTGGCAACAGGCCCCTTGCCCTTATCCAGCTTTGATTCAATAATAACACCTCGTGCTGTCCTGTCTGGATTTGCCTTAAGTTCCAACATCTCTGCTTCCAGCAGAATCTGGTCCAGCAACAAATCAACACCAACTCCGGTCTTTGCCGAGAGTTCAATGCACTGATATTTTCCACCCCACTCCTCAACCAGCACATTGCGCTCGGACAATTGCTTTTTAATATGATCTGGATTGGCTGCAGGTCTATCCATTTTATTTATGGCAACAACAACGGGAACAGAGGCTGCCATGGCATGACTCATAGCCTCAACAGTCTGCGGTTGCACACCATCGTCAGCAGCAACCACCAGGACTACCAAATCTGTTACCTGAGCACCCCTTGCTCGCATGGCAGTAAAAGCTTCATGACCTGGCGTATCGAGAAATGTGATTATCTTGTCCTTAACTTTCACCTCGTAGGCACCAATGTGCTGTGTTATGCCACCTGATTCACCGGCAACAACACTGGCCTTACGAACATAATCCAGGAGCGAGGTCTTCCCATGATCCACGTGACCCATAATCGTTACCACCGGCGGACGTACAACCGCCTGCTCCATATCCTCCTCGGTATCAACATATTGATCCAGAAGGTCCGTGCCATATTCCTGAATTTTTTTAATTTCGAAACCGAACTCATCGGCGACGGCTTCAATTGTATCCATGTCGAGACGCTGATTAATGGAAATCATCATTCCCAATTCCAGGCAAACCTTGATGACCTCGCCAGGCTCAACCTCAATCAGGTCAGCAAGCTCAGAAGCTGAGATAAACTCACTTACCTCAATTACATTTGTATCCTCTTCCTCAAATCCGTCTTCAACGTCCTTACTCTTCCTTTTGTGCCTGCGCTGTTTCACCTCACCCATAGAAGCAAGTGTTTGTTTAATCGATGCCTGAATTTCTTCTTCGCTAATCTTGCGCTTCTTTTTCTTTTTACCTTTACGCCTTGACTTAGACGCATCTCCACTTTCCACCACAGACGTCAAAGCACCCTTGCTTTTGCCCTTCTCCCCTTTTCCCTGATCTTTCGTTGAAGGTGTTTTACCTTTAACCGAAGACGGCTCCGCGCTGACCGCGCCAGCCGCATCCGGCACAGGCTGAGCTTTTTCCTTTCCAGGCTTGGGTAATTGCTCAACGACTGGCTCTGAAACGCTCTCGGCGCCTTTTTTTGACTTAGTGGCCTTCCCGGAACTCTCAGGAGCCGGAACAGAGGCCGACTCAGCCTTATCTTCGGCCTTCTTGTGTTTATCTATCTCCTTTTTGGCCTGGGAGATAATATCAACAATTGAAGGCTCTTCAACAATCTCTTCTATTGCCGCGGCATCCTCAATCTCCTTGGCAGCTTTTTTTGCCAACTCGTCGGCTGCTTCTTTCTCCTTAACCCTTTCCTTGCGCTTTGGAGCATCTTCGGCCAACTGCGTCGCGAACCGTATACGTTCCTCCAATTCTTCACGCGCCTTGTTTCGCCGCATCTCTTCAAGCACTTGCTTCTCTTTGAGCTGTTGCCTGAAATCCTGATCCGCCTCGGGAGAAGCGACCATACCGCTATCAAACTCTTGGCGGATTTGGTCGTACAAATTATCCGCAACTGCACTCATCTGAGTCTTGACAGACTTATCCAACTTAACCAAGTAGGAAATCACCGCCTCATTAGAAATGCTGAGTTCACGGGCCACCTGAAATACTCTTCGCTTCTTACCCAAACTTGCTACTCCAATATTTGTCGGCTACGATTGATTGTAGATGATTTCAATTATCTTTTCAGCGGTCTTCTGACCAACGCCAGGAATGACAATCAACCCCTCAAGACCAGCCTCCCGCACCTGCGCTACCCATTTAAAGCCACCTTCAAACAATTTCTTAAGCATGGCGGGTGTCAATTCTGCTACACTGTCCAGTGCAACTTCACCCTCACTAACACCAATCCTGGTCATTGAAGGCGCTACACCCTGCTCTGCTTCATCCGCATCCACCTGCGCCGTGTCAACTGCCAGTTGATCCTCAATAATTTTTCTATATTCAATTTCTTTAATAATTTCAATGTCATAACCGGTCAGCCGAGAAGCCAGCCTGCGATTCTGGCCACCACGCCCGATAGCAAGTGAAATCTGATCTTCCGACAAAATCGCTATCGCCTTTTTCTTGTGGTGATCCACAATTACCTTATAAACTTTCGAGGGGCTCAAGGCCCGGGAAATATAAATTCCTGGATCCATGTGCCAGTTAATTACATCAATTTTTTCGTTGTTCAGTTCCTTACTAATCGATTGGATACGAACCCCCTTCATCCCGACGCAGGCACCAAGCGCATCTATGCGCTTATCACTGGAAACAACAGCTATTTTTGCTCGATCGCCAGGTTCGCGAGCAACATCCTTAATCTCAATAATGCCATCATAGATTTCAGGAACCTCTAACTCAAACAATCTGACAAGAATTTGCGGATCAGCTCGTGAGACAATCACCTCTAAACCACGACTGCTTTTCTCAGCCGATTTGATAATCGCGCGAACGTTATCACCACGCCGATAACGCTCACTATGAATCTGTTCATGCCTGGGAAGAATAACCTCTGTCTTGTCCAAATGAATACAAATTTCGTTACGATTTATTTGCCGAACATCTCCAATCACTATTTCACCAACGCGCTTACTAAATTCCTCGTAAAGAATATCGCGCTCGGCGTCTTTGATCCTCTGATTAAGATTTTGCTTAGCAGAAACGATGAGCCTGCGCCCAAAACTTCTGGGATCCACAATTTCCATAAACTCATCGCCTACATCGAGATCCGGCTCGACTTTGCGAGCAATTTCCAGCTCTATTTCCTCGACACTATCCTGAACCTCTTCTACAATAATTTTATTTTGGTAAATCTCGATTTCACCCCTGTCAATATTAACAAAGACGTCAAAATTGTCTGCCTTACCATATTTCTTCCTTATGATCGACAAAATCGTGCCCTCGAGAATTTCTCCCAGCAATTCCTTTTCGATGCTCTTCTCTTTAGCTATCTGCGAAAAGGCTTCTACGATTTCGCTCTTCATTTCGAAATTATACCTCCTGAGTTCAAGACAATTACCAGGGCAAACACAACTTGCCTGATACAATTACAGATACCGGGAACCGGATTATTCCCTTTGGGCCCTCAATGCACACCTCTGCATCCCGAACCTCAACAACCTTTCCCTTAACTGTTGTTTGCTCAGCCCCGTCGTCGAGCACAACCTCTACTTCCTTGTTAAGATTCCGATGAAAGTCACGCGAAGTCAAAAGCGGACGTGACAGCCCGGGCGATGAAACTTCCAAACGATATTTTCCACTAATCACGTCAGCAATATCAAGCTGGTCCGAGATAGATCGACTAACTCTGGCGCAAACATCTAATGTAACACCACTTTGTGAATCAACATAAACCCTCAACGACTGACTTCCCGAGCGGCCCTTAAGTTGAACATCTACCAATTCGACATCCTCACCTTCAATAGCCAAAAGCACCAACTGCTTTATTTCGTCAAGCAAGTCACTCAAGTTTCAATTATCCCTTACAACAAAAAAGTGGGCCAAACGACCCACTTCCAATTACAAATATAGTGATTTAAAAGTGACTATGCAAGGAAATTTTGCACAATAGACTTTTGTATATATCGAACTTGCGTTGCCCTAAGAGGCCAATTCAGCCAGGAGAATCTCGGCCTCAGCCTTAATACTGGAATCTGCGTATTTTTCAATCACTTCATCCAAAAGTTTTCTTGCACTGTCTTTGTTTCCCGCAAGCAAGAAACACCTTGCAGCATGATACAATTGTTCCGGGGCCATAAAATTGTTATCGTAATATCGAGCGGCTTCCTCATACTTCAAAGCGGCTGCACCAAAGTCCTTCTGCTCCTCAAGGCAGGCACCAATTCCAGCGATTGCTGAAGAAAGAAGAACTTCATCATCCCCATCTGCAATATAAGCCTTAAAGTATTGCACAGACTCATCATATTTCTTCAGATGAAAACTGGCATTCGCCAAGTAGAACTCGCCTTCAATCCCTCCGCTTGTTCCATTATACTCATCTACGATATTTCTCAGAAGTGGAACTGCACCGGCATAGTCATTTTCAAAGTACTTGATTTTGGCCTTGGTTAATTCAACCACTGCTTTCTGTTCCTTGGCAAACTGGTTTTGCGAAATGAAATAAAAAGCAAGCCACAAAACAACAACAGCACCGATACCATAAAGTATCTGACGGCTATACTGCCCTAGGAAATCCTGTGCCTTGAAATAATTCGTTACAAACTTATCTTCTTTAATTTCACGTTTGGTTAGTCTTTTCTGTGCCTTTAGCATCTAAGGTTGCTCTCCTGATCAGGTTAATGAAAGTGTAGCAAGAAACACACAAAATGCAATCAGAATGATAACAAATTTATTGGATGAAATCAAGATATTTTTATCCAAAGCAAAAGGCGCAACCCCTTACGAGCAACAGGCATTAAAACTTGAGACAATACGCTAGGGTGCTGTATTTGCAAAGCCGCTATTATTGTGGCAGTAATTGTGTGTTTTCAAGATAATGTGACTACAACCTTGCAGCCATCTAAATTATTGAATAATTTCATTTTAATAATGAAATTATTTTTTGTACTACGAGGCAGAATTATTGAAAAGGGAGACACCGTAAGTGCGAAACTTGAGATTGTTATTGACCCACATTGCTCAGTTTAGTTGAGTAAACCGCGGCCCCGGAACGCAACACCATGTTAAGACTTACAATTTTTTCCCTTTTTATCAGGTCTCTCCAATAAACGATTTCGACGCTGTCGGGAAACTCAGCCCGGGTCATATTCAGCTTTGAGGTTTGCTGGTACACCTCAAGCTCAAGGTTGTCAAATTGAGATCGTGATTCAGTGGCAGTGGCCGATTGAGTCTCAGCAGGAAAGTTACTCACATGAATCCATTTGGTGTGTTTCAGGGTTGGACTGGTCAGATAATGAATCGTCCATACACTTGAGAGTTTCATTGATGGCACTGGTTGTAAAATCAAATCGGTGATTTTGGCCCTCAGCAATTCCTCTTTACCTGTTTTGATCGAAATATCCATATCCTGGAACCAGGATTCAGAAATCAACAAATCATCAATTAGTGTTCGCACACCATCAACTATGCCCTGTGACAATGAAAGTGCGAGAGCCGGATGGGTGCTCCAGTGTTCCTCTGTATTATACGAGGTTTTTTGTATGGCAGGGGAACAGCCGATTAGGCTACTAAAAAACATCCCCAAAATTATAAATCTTGAAAAAATAGTACCTGAAAAAGACATATACCGATCGTGTATTACTTTGTGAGACCAAAACACTCGCGCATGTGCGTATTTCAAAACCCATGCCCGGAAGCAACTGTCGCTTGGAATGGGTGTTAATTCAACAACTATCTGAGCACAAAATATTCAGGTGGTTCACTGAGTAGCAGCGCTTTAGGCGCACCCAATGAACCACCTGAATTTAAACGTCAATCTAACAGATAGGATGAAATTATACAAACTTTATTTTGTCAATGTCATCCGCATGGTTTTTACAATGTCACCCGCTTCCAGCTTGTAGAGATAAACACCAGCAGAAACAGCCTGACCGGAATTGTTGGTCGCATCCCAAACGACGGAATTGAATCCTTCCGGCTGAAATGCATTAACCAGTGTCCGGACTTCCTGACCAAGCATGTTATACACGCTCAGTTTGACCTGAGTAGGCTCATTGACGCCATACCGAATGATCGTAGTAGGATTAAACGGATTGGGATAATTCGCCTCAAGTGTTATTGTTTCCGGAACCGTGCCGCCATTAGCGGAAAAAGTAGCAAGCTGTTCGCTAGCTTCGCCTGCAGGACTTGGCCCGGCGGTGATTGTGAAATTAAAAGTATCCTGATGAATATAACTATTTGGCAATGTCCCGGCAGCGCAGTAATAGATAAACGACCCTGCATCAACGACTGGGATAATTTGCGTAAAAGACAAAGTCTGAGTCTGATTCGCAGACAGCGTTACATTTTGCGGGCCTTGCAGTGCATCGGTTATGCCACCGGTAGATCTTCTTGCATAGGTCCAAAACTGAAAAGAAACACTCTGGTTAGTTGTATTCTTCAATTCAACATCAAATGTGAAAGAACCACCTGTTGCTGGAATCACAATTGGCGTGTTGTCTGGAAGCGCTTTGACCAAAACAGCAGGGTTAAGCGCGGCCCAAAATGCTGAGCTAAAGGTACTCGTACCTTTATTTGAGCCTGAGCCGGAGGTAGAGCAGCCGCCATGTGTATGAACGCCAACCGCCCGGTTAGTAGCGTTGTCAATAACCGGACTACCGGAATTGCCACCCTGAGTATCGGTTTGGTACTGCATGGTCGTACCCGAAGATCCCGCATTGGGTCCCGCATGTGTCTGGTTTGTCTGGTTTGCCGTGCCGGAATCCACGCCAAATCCAGTGATTCTAATTGTTGATGGGCCCAAATCCTGAGCAACGGTAAATGAAGCACCTTGCGCCTGAATCGGCTGTAATCCGGTCTGAGAGTTATCAAATACCTGAAAAACACCCCAGTCATTTCCAACACCGCCGTTAACAGATGTTTTGCTGTTAGGATCTACGGCATACTGATCAGCAGGACCGGGCATGTTCAATGAACCATTTGCGTTTGACAACGGAACGTTGAATTGCATCACATTGAGGCTACCCCCGGAACAGTGACCAGCGGTTACATTCAGACCATTATCAATGATCCAGCCTGTACAGCCGACATTTAACATTCGGCCGACTCTTGGGTCCGTAGAAGGCACCCGGTCATCTGTTGGCCCACACTGGCTGTAAGGTTGTTTGTCATTCGCCGCTGGCCCAACCATGACTTCTCTAATTTTAACAAAGACGTCTCGATCGCCACGCCCGACAATTAATTTTACTTGAACAGCATCACCATTAAAATAGGCACTGGTGTTTTGCCATTGCGCGAGCGCTGTACCGTTCAAGTGTTGTTTGTGACCATCTTTGAGAGACGTTATCACAATGTGACTTCCAGTGCCAAGGTAGGCATCGCTAAACTTCAGGCGAATCCAACTTGCCTTGTCAATTTCAACCACACGCCTTGCTTTAACGCGTGTCCGGGAACCGCCATCATGTTTACCTGAGTCCCAACGGAACCGCTTTGTTTCTTGTTCAATAGGTGCATTTTGCGCGAACATTAATGTCGGCAGCAACAGCAGCACGCACAAAGTCAATATGCGCGTTGTATGAAGCGAAATTCTTCTCATGTTTCCTCCGCAAGTAATTAGATGAATCGTTTTGTGATAGTTTATAATAGGCACTTACTGCACCATGGACAGTATCCCTTCACTGATAGCCTGCGCACGAGTTAATGCAAGTTAACGCAAACGATCAATCCACTCATTCTAAGTGCGCCTGTATGAATCGGCGCACAAAATCCCCTGTCCCAAATATTCTGCTATGTCTCATTTTGCAGAAAGCCTCCATGATGCCCTAAGTGATTTTGTCCTTGAAAACTATTTTACCAAGGTCAGTTTCTGAGTCTTGATTACACCACCAGCTTCAAGCCGTAGAATGTAAACTCCAGCAGCAACAACATTCCCCGCATCAGAGGTCGCGTTCCACGAGAGAGATTGTGAGCCGGCGCTCTGAAATGTGTTCACCAGCGTCTTGATTTTCTGACCCTGTACATTATAAATACTCACATTGACTTTTGCTGCAGCGTCAAGCGAGTAGTTAATGGTTGTGCTCGGATTAAACGGATTCGGATAACTGGGCTCAAGTGAAATGTCACCCGGAACGGTGTAGTCTTCATACTGTAGCACTTCTTCATTGCTGACAAGCGTGTTCCACTTAGAAATATCGGCATGAATGGCCTTGTGGTGTCTGCGCCTGTTCGGGCGGAGCGCTTGAAATGAAAAACCATCACCAGCAACAGGTGTATTTCTGTAGGTACCCGCTTTGGCATAGTAGGAGAAATTACCTGCATCAATATTAGGCACGATTTGCGTTCTATTGAAAGTTTTCGTTTGGCCCGGGTCAAATTGAACAGAATTGATAACAGCAAGATCATCAGTAGAGCCACCACCATCTCGATAAGCATAAGTCCAGATAGCGACCGTCTTTGACATGTCGGTATTGTTCGTTACCGTAATGGTGTAATCAAACGAGCCACCGCCTGGAGGAATGACTACAGGAAACGCATCTGGTGTCATCGTCAGACTTATATCTGTGTCAGCATTCTCATCATAGTCAAATATCCAAAGACCGCTGGCCTGGTCAGAGATAAGCACTTTGCCGGATGGGAAGAACGGAAAAGCACCCCATGCGCCTGCAAATCCACCTGACGAGGGTGAAGTGTCATAGTGACCAACCTCAAAAATATTATTCGGGTCGCTGGTGTCCAGAATTTTCAGCCCATCTGCATAATGAGAAATATAAGCATGGTTGCCCATAAGGTGTGTATTGTGCGCCAATCTGCTTGCACCAAGATACTGGTCGGTTCGCCGCACATTATTGAGATCTGAAATATCCCAATGCTTAACGGTTTTGCCTGTAGTTTCTTCAGTTGTAGACAAGTAATTACCATCATCACTTAACCACGCGTTATGTACATAACCACTATTCGGAATCTGGAATCGCCCAACAAGCGTAGGCGAAGCAGGTGTTGATAAATTATAAACACCTATGGAACGTCTGTTGCCCTCCGAGATATAAGCGAGATTATTACGCGTATAAATATCATGACACTCAGTACCGAACGTGGACACTTGAACCGGATTGACTGGATCGGCAAGGCTTAGTGCACGGACCGCCTGGCCCCCTTCGGCATAAAGCATGGCATTGGCTTCATCAATGTACAAATTGTGCGATGTGGTAAAGCCGGTGTAAGTTGCTGCAAGCGTTGCAGTGTTCGGTAATTCAGACAGATCGATTATCTGCATACCGCCACCAGACTCATTTACAACATAAGCATAACTTTGATAGGTTTTTAAATCCTTCCAGGTCGAGCTCGCGCTTGAAAAGAATTTTATCTCAACAGGGTTGCTGCCATTGGTGATGTCAATGATACTCGTGCCGTTCCTGACACCCAAGAGAGCATATTCTCTGCCATTTGGCGCGGTATAGCCCCAGATATCGTTATAGCCAACACTGGCGTAGTTGTTTTGTGTGCCCAGCAGAGTCACGTTCTGGCTGCCCTGTGAATAAGCTGAGGCGGAAATGCCCAGGACTACTAGAGATAAGAGCAACAGCTTTGCGTACTTCTTTTTTTTCATCTGAATCCTCATTTTGGTTAGTATGAAATTTCCACGAAATTATTTTTTGTGCGCGTAACCCTAAACTCAATTTAGGGTGGAACAATGATTCTGAAATGCATGTTATCCCTCGCTATTTGACTAGTAACATTTTATGTGTTTGTATAACACTCCCGGTTTGAATTTGGTACAGGTATACTCCGGACGCCACCAGATTGCCGGTTTCATCTGTCCCGTCCCAGTGGACGGCTTGAGTTCCAGACTCCTGGGTTGAATCCACCAGCTTGCGGATCTGTCTCCCGGCAATATCGAAAATAACAATCCGAACATGCTGAGCCTGGGGTAAAACATACGATATGGTTGTTTCCGGATTAAAGGGATTCGGGTAGTTTTGCGCCAAAGTAAATGTTAACGATGGCATCTGCGTCTCTTCAACCGACACAGGCGGTGTCACTTCCACGGTGACAGGAACGGTGACCTGAGGCCGGGTTGCATCGTTGCTGATAACAAACACGGTGTCACGAAAAGTACCTGTCTGCAGGGAGGTTGCATTGATTAAAGCCAGGACACTCTGTGTTGCGTCGGCCAAAACAATTCCAGCAGCAGGGGCTGCCGTAACCAGGCCCCCGGTAACAATTGTGTAGTCGAGTGGACTACCTCCAGAATTTCTGATGTGCAGCGTATCCTGTGCGGTTTCCTTCTCCTCAACGCTCAGTGCTAACGATAAAGGCGTTACGCTGATTGCGGGTGCAGAAACTACAGTTGAGACGATTGGCAGCGACACGACAAATCTATTGGGATCGTTGGTCGCAATTGAAAGTGTTGCTGCAAACAGCCCGCGATTTTGTGCGACGAGTACCAACTGCACTGAATCGCTGCTTTGCGGTTGAATGGTCAAGGCCAAGGGTGTCACGGAAATTTGCGGAGCATCGACCATGATGTTGCTGACTTCAAGATTTACGGCTCCTTTGTTCTCGATCTCCACGTATGCGGTATTCGCCCGCCCGACCAGCGATAGCCCAAAGTCGACTGTGTCAACGTTTACGGAAAACACAGGTGATGCAGTTACGGTCAAATTGACCGCGATTTTTTCTTGTGCATGAACCGGGTCATTTGAATCAACCAGGATGTCGGCAGCAAAACTCCCCCCTGCAAGGCCGGTCGCGTCGAATGTGACAACAACCGATTCCTCATTACCGCCGGATACATTTCCTGTAACTTTGCTGAAACCGATCCAGGTTGCCGGGTTTGCGCCCTCCATTGCGGAAAGTGAATAGTTTAGGGCTTCACCACCGGAATTGGCTATTGTAAGCGTTTTCTTGATGCTGTCGTTGGGGACAACAGTCGCTGTAAATGAACTTGGCTGCAGCGCAATGGTGGGCGTTGCGGCCGTTCCTGTTCCTTTCAAAGTGACTTGCAAACTCGAGGCGTCCGGGGCATTTGACAGGATCGTTAGCGCACCGGTGAATGTGCCGGCGTTGTTTGGCATAAAGGCGACCAGCACAGAATCCGTGGCGCCGCTTGCAATAGTCAAAGGTGACGCAGACGCAGAAAATACGTTGTTATTGACATTAAAACTACTGATGTTTAACAAGGCATTACCGGTGTTTTGAATTATCAAATTTTTCTGATTAGACGAATTAACCTCAGTCGCTCCAAAGTCGATGGTGTCATTGCTAACCTGAATATTTGCGGCGAAAAGCGCTTCTAAAACCACGTTTCGCGTCGCAGAAACCCCGAAAGTAAAAGTCAATGACTCTGAATGTGTCTTAAACGAATCAGCCTCAGTCACAACCACATGCGTTTCACTGACACTGCTTGCATCTTCCGCCGCGACCCGCAAAGCGTAATAACCGCCCTGCGGAACACGCTGAGTAATACCGAGCTCAGGGACTTTCACCGTCAGGTTACTGACAACCAGCCCACTTGTATTGGCTGTCACTTTGCCCTTGTAAGCGGCAACAGGCAAACGCTGTGACAAATCGGTTGAGAGCGTTGCACGCCCATCGGTTGCCTGATGAAAATAGGGTCGCCAGGCCGTAATGAAGTTTGAGAGCTTGGTCAGCTCAGCGTTTGTCGGCGAGTGTCCCTGTTGTGACAACAGGATAAAAGCCTGCCTGAAATCCTTTTGTGTATTGTCGCGGCCCGGTATTCTGGTGCCTTCAGCATTTATGATGTCATCGACCGTAACCCAGATCTGAGTTCCACTAGCGCTGAATCCGGGCAAAGCCACCCCCTCTGCCCTATTCGCCAACTCGTTGTTGAATGTGCTGCTGATATAAAAAAAGGGCTCGACTTCGTCGGATGTTCGCAAACCCATCAGGTAGTGATCCAGTTGGCTATATCCACCCACAAAGCCGGCAACTTGAAACTGATTTCCCCCAAGTGGATTCCAGTCATTGCCTTCCATTGTCGAAGCATCAGAGTCCAGGTACCTGCTCCAGTGATTCATACTTCTCCCAAGGAGCAAGTTTTGCGGGCCACTGCCGCTATCAAATGATACTGTGGAGCCCCAACGGTGTCCGGTCTCTTCACCCAGGAGACCGAGGAAATTGTAACCATCTGCCAGAAACCGCTCAGCCGGGTCTGCAGGCCAAACTTCCAATGCATTAAGGTTCAGGAAACTTTTCAACTTACCACCACTTCCATAAAAGACAGAATGATCCGCCACACCTTTACCGATTCCTTGAGTGTTGTTTTTAACCGGACTATGAAAAGCGAAGGCACCGCTTCCGAGCAATGGATATGTGAAAGTAGAAAGCAAGACAAGCTGGTCAAAAGAATCCGGAAACGATGTATAAAAGGCGTTTGCAACGCCAACATAATCGACACCTATCGCTGTGCGGGTAAAAAATGACTCAAACACTTTTGTACCCGAAGCGCCGCTAACAGGGGTATTGCTAAAATCGACAGCCCGAAATGCGGCCACGCGTTTTCCTGTAATGTAGCCTACCGACAACGGCATGAGGTTTTTCGGTAGCTTAACATCAACACCGTTGAAGCTTATCTCGAACACGCCACTGGAAAAAAGCGTGAGTTGAAACGTATTTGAGTTGGTCGCATTGAATTCAGGGACATTCAACCAGGTAGCAACAAATTTATCTGTGTCCTGTCGATAAAACACGCCACCGCTAGTCGCTGGGTTCAGATCCGTAAACAATGCGGCAATAACCGCCTTTTCAGCAGAAAAGTCTTCGATACTAAATGAGCCGGAAGTGCCGGAAGAGCCAAATCTGACGCTACCGTTTGATTGAATCCACAGGTCGCTCCAAATCAAACCGCCATACGGAAAGCTAAAACCACCCGTGAAGCTGATGTTATGATTGGTATCATCACCTGCCTGGAGGTTTGTACCGTAATTGGTGTCAAAACTGAGCGTTTTCGTGCTGATGTCATATCCCCCAAGACTATTCGGCGAAAAACTCAATGTTCGGTTATCGAGATCAAACGGAAAGTCTCCCGGCCCCAGGATAAGAGAGCCGTTGTCTAATATAGCTGCAATGTCCCCAATCTGAGTAATTCCCAGCGGTTTTGACACGCTTTGCCGCTGCGCCAATTGCTGCAAAGTGGTCGCGTGCGTCTGCAAGGAACGCCATAGCAAACTGCGATCATGCGTGCTCCCGCAAATCACTTCCCCGCTGGGCGAAATGCTTTGCTCTGGAGAATGCTTTTTTACTTTAGCCAATAAGCACCGATTGTTTAATAACACAATGGCCAATGTTGCCATAGCGATTAAGAACAAGCGGAAACGAAACCTGAACAACCTCATGTCATTCATAGTGCTCGTGCTCCTTCGATTGCAATTGCTGTTACTAACCAGACAAGATTCAAGAGCTCACTACGTTTTATAGAATCTTGCCGGCCTATTCTTTCAGAAACAAATTACCGCCAACGTGATGACGCTAACCTGGACTATATTACAATATTAGTCTGAATCAACCAGCTGGTAGATTCTCAATCCATCAATTTCTTCAGCTGTAATCTCTTCATATTCGTCCAGGAATTCAGAGTTGTCATCAGCATTGCCCCAAACGACAAAGTAATCAACCTCGTGGTGCGTTAAGGTCTCTTCTAATTCATCGTCATCAAGGTCGTTGCCGGTTGTACCAAGATACTTGAAACCATTGTGAAAAGCGAGGAAGGCCGTGTCTTCCCAATTAACATTTGAGGCTGCATTACCCGCAATATCGCATTCTGCCCGCAGCTCTCTACTCATAAGGTAAATCGCTTTACCGGTGTTAGCAAGTCTAAATAAATGTGTTACAGGCATGTATAAAAACGAAAGCAAGAGGATAGTCATCACAACAAACATTCTTGTTCTATTTGCATTGAGTGCGCCGAAAGTTACATGTACCAGATGGTACCCAAGCAAAACAATGAAAACATGAGAAATCCAGACATATCGCAGCATGACATAAAACGGCAAATAGCCTGCATGTAAAATTAAGACGGTTATGAGCGAAAAAAAGACGCTACTTTTCATGGTTTCCCTGGTCAGAGGTAAACACAAAAGAATTGCCCCAAGACCAATCGCCATGGATAAAGGAGAAAAGACAACAACCAGAAGTATTGAACGCTGAATATTATTCGATATCCGTGCCAGGAAGTGAATAAAATAGTCAAAAGATTCTAGCGGATTCCACGTTCCCGTGTCGTCGATAGTGGGATCCTCCCACACAGTTGATGCCGAAGGACTTGACGGCGCTTGCAGTCCATGGGAAAACATAGGTAATCCGCGATAATCAGGACTGGCCAGAGCAAAATTATATGACCCTGCCGTGCCAATGGTGATTTCGCCATATTTTGCAGAGATCAAGGCAATCCAGGTCCCGCTTATCACCAAAAAAACGACTAAACCAAGCAGCATGTTTTTGCCGATAATCGTTCTGCGGTCTTTTTCTGGATTAGAGAAATAATGCAACGCGTTAAAAACAAGAAAATGAGTGATAAAAAAAGGAAAACCATAACTCTTTGTCAAATAAAGAAAACCACCGATAGCGCCACAAGTCACTCCGTGGCGTATACGCCGGCTGTAGTCAGAACTGAATATAACGGAGCAGTAAAAAAGTGAAAGGCAAATCATGAGTAGATCCGGCGTAATCCCACTCATAGAAAAATACAGAATCAAGGGAATGAATACGAAAAACATGACCGCCCGCAACCGTGCAGACAGTTGAAAATGATAAGACAAAACCATGGCGGCATATAAAGTAAAAAAACCGACAATGAGGGACACGAGCTTCGCAACCAACAAAGGAGGTATTTGCAAAAACAAGAATGGCATGAACAGCCAGGACATAAGTGGTCCCCAGTAACCATTAATAGCGCTGGTAAAATCCCCACGCAAATACTGCCGGGCAACCGAAATATACGATATTCCATCAGGGTTTATCTGATACATAAAGAAGGGAAGCAAGCACAACCCCATTGCAGAATACAGGCCTAATACCAACAGGAAAGTCGGTTTCTTTTTATTAAATATGTTACTGGCTGTCATGCAAAATACACTTATTACTTAAATTGAGAACTCCCTGTTATGATGCGATGCATGCCCATTCACTTGTTGTTTGCACCGGCAAAGATGTTTGATAACATTGACTTATGGCCACATGCTCGCGCATGTGGCCATAAGTCGGGTGACCGGCAAAGATTTACTTCACCAATAGCATTTTGCGAGTCTGCGTAAATGAACCTGACTGGATTCGATACAAGTAAAGACCTGAAGCTACAGCGTTGCCGGTTGCATTTTTCCCATCCCACTGAACGGACTTTTGTCCCGCACTTTCAGGCTGGTTGATCAGCTCACGAATGGTTCTGCCCTGCAGGTCATAAACCACAATCAACGTTTGCGCAGAGACAGGCAAACTGTATGAAATGGTTGTACTTGGGTTAAACGGGTTCGGGTAATTTTGCTCTATAGAAAAATTCTCCGGAACAAATTCATTAGCCACGTTTTCCGCGCTCTGAATTCTGGGAGTCTCAAAAGCATCCCAGTTGTCGATGCTGGCAGAATTGGCAACCTTTGCATTTTGCGGAGCAAACGAAACAGTTACCTGAAATTCGTCGCTGCCAAACTCAGCAGGTATTTTACCTGTTACACAGCGATATGTGAACCCAGCCAAATCAACAGGTGGTATATTTTGAGTAATTGTATTGGTGTATTTCTGGCCCGGTTCCAATGATAAATTGATTGGCCCAAACAAGGCATCGGTGATGCCCCCACCCGGCCTGACTGCGTATGTCCAGAACTGGGTATTCATGCTAAAACTCGTTACGTTCTCAACTTCTACGTCAAATGTGAACTGACCTCCGGTATTAGGCACTATGACAGGTGGATTGTGTGGCGTCGCTGTCACAGCAGTTGTAGGCGGTGACCCGGCAACGCCCCAGGCCAGTGCGAGATTCGGATAGATATTTTCTTCTGCCAGTGGAATGATACGATTTTGATTTGGCCAAAATCCATCAGAGTTCTTACCAACCTCAACCGTCCAGGAGAAAACTTTGTCTTTCAGCGTCTGCTCACCATAAAACCAGTCGTTGGAATAGCCGTTGGTGACATAGCCAAGATTCGACCAGGGAGTGCCGTATCTATAATTATTGAACTGGCTCATATCTTGCGAATAGGCCACGAATTGCGCTTGATCAGGTGTGAAAAAATTAGGCTTATATCCCCAGGGAAAGTTGTATGAATTGGCATAAGAATGATAATTAAACGCCATTGTTAAATCACGGCTGATTGCAAAATTTTGTACAGCCTGTGTTTCCGGTTCAGACGCAGCACTGGTGCCACGGTAGGTTGAGCTACCCGGGTTTGGGCTTGAGCCGTTATTGTTAAAACCCCATTGATATGAAAAATTCCGGTTAATATCCACGCCGAAACTGCCACCAGTATTTACACGACGATTTTTTCGCCACATACCACCACCGTTCGGATTGGTGGTTTGGTTGTAAACATAGCCATCCGGGTTTATGACGGGGATAAAATACAGTTCACGGTTATCAACCAGAAAAGTAACGGTTGGGTCTGATCCGTAGTTCTCCAGTAGATAGAACATGAAGTAAATGCCGGTAGTCATGCTTTGTGGTTCCCGTGCATGCATCAAACCCGTGTAAAGCACCTCTTCTTCTGTCTCATCAACATTGGGGTTATCCGAAATTTTCACCATCCAAATATCCCGGCCCTCAATGGTGGTGCCGATGGATTGTTTGGCAGTTATTAGCGATGGATAATTCGCAACCATTTCATCGAGTTGGGCGATAACCTCTGTATTTGTGTAAAATCCTCCCATACTGCCAAACTCAAAACCTTGTGGTACATTGTAAGTTTTTCTCATCTTTCTTTCTAAATCGGCCAACTTGTCACGACTCAGCTTGCGACGCTTGCGGTATCGCTCTTCAAGATCTGCAACAAGAACTTTATGCTTAAAACGGCTCTTTTTCAGGAGATCCATTTCAATGCTGTTAAGTACTGTTTCGAAGCCACCCGACACAACCTGGATATGCCCAAAAACCAGTCCTGCCTCGTTAAGAGAACGCATCTGGCGTTCTGATTTAGCATAAATCCGTACTTTACTGTGAGTCAAATCGCTGGATAACCCAACCGCTGTCATGCCAAGCAACCATACTGCGAGAAGCGTAAACAAAATAAACTGAATTGCTCCCGACGTGATTTTACAATGGTGAATCTTTGCACTTGTCATACTCATTGCCTCCATTTAGTAAGTTTAAATAAATTGAACTACTGACAAATAACAATCCATTCTGTTTAGGTGCAGCAAAGTTGATTAAAGCCCCTGTGCATCACAATTGGACTTTGCTTTCCCTACTGTGTCCGTTTCTTTAGCAGCACGCTGGTTAAAACTTCGCCCCGGATTACATGCACATGAACCAGGCATTTTTATACCTTCCCGGGTTAAATTATATATTCATCTTACATGCCGTGGAGTCGCTAAATCACACACTTACGACTTTTTTCGGTCATGTGGATACTAGCGGACAAGCATTAGTTTTCGTGCCGCGATAAACGTGTCGGCTTGAAGCCTGTAAAAATAAATACCACTGGGCAGACCGGTTGCATCAAAGGCGGCGAAATGCTCACCTGCCGGCAATTGCCCTGAAACAAGGGTTGCGATATGTTGTCCCTTCAAACCAAACACCATCAAGCTCACCCTGCTTGATTTTGGCAATTCAAACGAAATTGTTGTACCTGGATTAAATGGATTCGGATAATTTTGGCCGAGACTGAAGTTTTCGGGAATGTGGTTATTGTCGGATCCTACTGAAGTTGTTTTCTCTGTGGTGAAAATCCTGGCAGGCGACCAGGCGCTTGTACCCCCTTCGTTTACTGCCTCAACACGCCAATAATGTTCGGTTTCTTCATCGAGACTAACTAGCTGTATAGAAGTATCAAGAATATCTGATAGAGCAACGATGGGCGAGGAGAAGTCAGGAGTGAGCGATACTTGCAAATTGTAAGACGCCGCACCTGGAGAAGTGTTCCAGGATAGTGTTGCCTCAACCGGGACATTGATTGCACTGTCCGCCGGAGAAAAAAGTAATGGTGCTGTAGGCGCGGGCAGAAGCGTCGTAAATCTTCGTGCATCAGACCAATTGCTGTCGCCGCCCAAACTGCTTGATCTGACTCGCCATAAATAAGTGTGCCCATTCTCCAAACCTAGGGCCCGCAAGGAGGTGCCAATCACACCACTCGTGTCAATCAGAGTCGTGTTAAAATCTGTAGCAGAAGAAAGTTGCAACCCATACGAGTCGGCACCAGCAACAGCTTGCCAGTTAAGAATCGGCGCTATTTCTACTCCAGCAGCACTGTCCGGTGGAAATACAAGCGTTGGTGCAGTCGGCAGGGCAAATGCTGTCGTGAATAACCATGCTTTAGACCATGCACTTGTGCCGCCTGAATTTGTTGCGTTAATATGCCAGTAATAGGTGGTTCCGGAAGGGAGACTGTCTGTTTGAAATGATATCGTTGAAAGACCCTGAAGGTCAACATTCAATACAGAAAAGGTTGTGTCAGTCGAAACTTGCAAACTGTAGGTACTCGCCCCCGGCACTGCATTCCACATAAGCGTTGCAGTTGACGGAATATTATTTGACGAATCTGCTGGAGCAACCAGGGTTGGCGCGGCCGGAGCTGACGGCAGCGTCAGAAATTGCCATGTGGAAGACCAGGCGCTGCTTCCGCCACTACCGGAGGCACTGACTCGCCAATGATAATTTGTGCCATTTGCCAGCCCGTTTATCTGGTAATTCGTGTTCGCGATACTGGGTTCGTCAATTCCCGGAGTTGAAAAAGCGCCGGTTGAATCAACTTGCAAATGGTAAGAAATGGCGTTGGTCACAGAATTCCATGCGAGCAACGGATTTTCAGGCAAATCAATTGAATTATTTAAAGGCGACAAAAGTATAGGCGTGGCAGGTGGTGGTGGTGCGGTAGTAAAACTCCAGATGGCGGATGAAAAACTGGTGCCTACGGTATTGCTGGCATTCGCCCGCCAATAGTATTTTGTATTGTACAAAAGTCCGGAAACAGAGTAGGTCGTATCGACGAGACCGGCCTGGTCGGTCAGAATATTGGTAAAAGAGGCATCCAGAGCAACCTGAAACCGGTATGAATCGGCCCGCTTGGCAGCGCCCCACAAGAGTTGTATTGAAACAGGCTCGTTTATGCTGCTGTTTGCAGGCGACATAAGGCCAGGCGGTTGCGGTTTCAGTAATGTTGGCCCAGCGTTATCTACAACCTGGGACAGCCAGATCATATTTGAATCGCCTTGCGCACTGATTGCCCTGACCGTAGTCCAATATCTTCGATCGGCAAGCAGCGCTGCGTTCACGCTCACCGTATAGGGCGGTGCCGACCACTCCGCCAATACATCCGGAGGGAAAGACGCATTTCCCCCCTTTCTAACGGCTGAAACAAGGCCATCTCCGAAAACATATACCCGAAGCTCAACTTTTTGAATTCCATCACCGTTGCTCGGGCCGCTGTCCGGATCGTAAGCTGTCACCTCGAAATTAACCGTGCCTTTCAATACCTCATCCTTCTCCGGACTTATGATGTCGATAACGGGTAAGCGTGGCAATTGTGTTTGCGTGACCGTCACTTGCATTTGCAGTGTAGTAGAAGTTTTACTCACGGTTTTAATTGTAATGCCCGCAGCCGCATCGCTAAAAGTCTTACCAACGGCCAGCGCCACATCCCGCCAGTCAGAACTTTGGGAACCCGGCGTCATGTCGAAAAGACGGGACGGCATGATATTGGAGTGATACCCCAGCGTAATGGTGGCGCCATTGCTGACAAGTGATTCCTCGCGACGAAAAAACACCCAGTAATCTTCCGATTTGTTTCGCCGGATACGCAGGGCCGAGTAGGACTGGACGGGGTCACGCTGGTCGGGCGCGCCTTCAATGGTCTGGAGGGTATAGGTACCGGACGAATTCACAGTCATTACATTTTCTTCAGGGATCCAGCCGGCCCGGTATTTGAACCATGGATTGAAGTGATGAAACGAGCGCTGTTGGGTGGTAACCCAACCATCGCCCATCATATCATAAGCATCCCCATATTCTATTTCTTTTCCGTTAGGTGATATGGGTGAATTTTGCACATCCCAAAAATTGGAGTGATTCCAGTCGAATGTATGTCCCAGCTCGTGGGCGCTATGGTAAGGGTTGCCGACGCCTTCAAAGACGACGGTAGTACCTATAGTCGCTCCGGGCTGACCTGGCCAATACGGTTTGCTCACGACGACAAGGCGATCATAGTTATCGTAATCGTAACCAGCATCGTCAGCGACTTCCAGAACATCAGAGCGTATTCGAATTTGCGAACCCGTAGTATTTTTATAAAAGGATCCCGAATTGGGCATGTTGAGCACAGGGGTAACATCATAATCCACCAGCAATTTGCCGTAACTGTTTTCCTCAATGGCAAACTTAATGTCCTCCGCGTATTGAATAGCCTGAGCATCCGTAACCAAACCGGAATGATCGCCCTGATACTTTGGACGTGCAAGCAGGATTTTCAATGTGCCAAGGGCCGGACTTACCATTATATCAGTGGCCGAGTCTGCGAAAGCAGAATACGCCGGTTGCATATTCAATGGCAGGGGCTGAGCTTGCAGAGCCTCGTTCTCATATTGGCCAATCAAGCAAAGAAGATATAAAAAAAGGGATGTTCTTCCCAAAGAGGATTTCAGAAAATGCAAAATAATATCTCCTTCTTTTTTTGCAGGGTCATAGCATAACCCGAAAGATATAATACGCTAGGCAAGCAGTCATTTCTTTTACAGAATATTCCTTGCACCTACTGTGGACTCATACTGCAGACCTATAAGATCTCACTCAGATGACTATCTTTGCCGTAATACAAGTAAATCACCATAATCGGTCATCAAAAACAGACCCAGTCACACTTCACAAAGGATAGCCTTAAGTCGAAATGATGCTCCATTGCGCAAACAAAT
>JAJDAG010000202.1 GCA_029262005.1 Candidatus Zhuqueibacterota bacterium
ATTCGTTGTGAGGCCTGCAATGGTCACCGCTACACGCCGGATGTACTTGATGTTCATTACAAAGGGAAAAATATTTTCGAAGTGCTCGAAATGACCATTACCGAATCGCTCACATTTTTTGCTGATGCCCCTAAAGTTGAAAAAAAATTGACTGCATTGGCGGAAGTAGGCCTCGGCTATCTGCGGCTCGGGCAGCCGGCAACAACACTCTCAGGGGGTGAGGCCCAGCGAATAAAATTAGCCGCACACCTTGCAGAAAAAAATAGTAAACACCTGCTCTACATTTTTGACGAGCCAACGACGGGTCTGCATTTCCATGACATTGCAAAGCTGTTAGAATGTTTCGACAGATTGCTCGAGAAGGGGCATTCTCTGATCGTTATTGAACACAATCTCGATGTCATAAAATGTGCCGATCACATCATCGATCTTGGACCGGGCGGAGGCGGCGAAGGCGGACGACTTCTCACTTCGGGTACGCCTGAAAAAATTGCCACCCATGATAAATCGCATACCGGCGAATTTCTGCGTGACATTTTGAGTGATTTTTCATAAATAAGTCCTTTTTAGAACAGTTTGAACCCTGCCCGCCAAAGCGCCGATAAAAAGAACTGTAGCAGAGCGTTGCATGGAAACTGTGTTTAAAATTTGTTCTTGATTTTAGTTGTAAAATTTTGAATTTATTCACAATAAATTCCTGTTTTTCAGCAGGGTTTGTTCGGGCCAGGTTAAAATGAAATCAAAAGTGATTGGTAAATATGTTATTGCAGTAGCCGTTTTGATTCTGACAATTATCATTTCAAAATGGTTTATAGTAAACGAAGCACCAGGCATTGTCGCCAGCCTGGAGATGGAGTCTGATGCCATGGCAGTGGTTAATTACTACCATCCCGTACAAATTAAGATGACAGCTCAGCCTGCAGAGGCAGATTTGGAAATACCGCCCAGCGTCACGCAACCCCGGTTTGGCTTCATCAAACTGGGCAACAGTGCGGACTCGCTCATTAGCATCATGCTCGCTAACGAACCAGACTCCGGCGAACTCGTTCTCTATATAGACAAAAACAATAATGAATATCTTGGTGATGACGGCGACCCGGGATGGGATGAAACCCGGCCCACGTATATGACCAAAGATGCGCTTGTCGATGTCGCTTATTTTGATAATGCCGAACAGCATCTGGTTCCTTACCCGGTCACGTTCTATCGCTACACAAACAAGCTGCCTGATATTGTAGTAGCCTACCGCAACGGCTATCGCAAGGGCTTTATATCACTGGACGACTCTATATTCAAACTCGCTGTTTTCGATGATGATCTGGACGGTCTGTTTAATCAACTTGATAGAGGCGCGCTGGTAATCGATCGCGATGCAGATGGTGTTCTTGATGGTAAGACGGACTCCGATGAGTATGTGCCACTGTGGCAACGATTCAGTGTCGCTGGAAAAACTTACGCCGTGACTGAAATCTCCCCTTCCGGACACCAAATCACAGTGGCGCAGGTTGATACTGCTGTTTTCACCAGCCAGGAATTGACCACTGAGTCGCGTGCACCCGCTTTTCGCACAGAAACAATAACCGGTGAAATTATCGATCTTGCCGAATTACGCAACAAAGTCATTTTAATTGATTTTTGGGCAACCTGGTGCAAACCGTGGCAGGAAAACCTCGCTGTGCTTAATAAGACTTACGCACAATACCACAAACGCGGTTTCGAAATTATCGGCCTGAGCCTAGACTACGACCTGGAGCACCTCAAGCAATTTCTAAGAGAACATGAAATTCACTGGCCACAAATATCCGATGGTCGTGCCTGGGACATGCCGCTGGTAGAAATCTACCGCGTTCAGTCTCTGCCGAAAAATTTTCTCGTTGACAAAAACGGCATCATCCGTTACAAAGATCTTCGCCGGCGGGATATTGAAAGTAAGGTTTATGAATTGTTAAATGAACCTGAAGTGTCCGAATAGTTTTTCCCGCAAAAACCGCGGGTTATGAACACAGGCAATGACCGTTTATGAAACTATGACAGAATTTATTCCCTGCCAGAGTTTGCAGGTGGTTTTTTAATAACTAATTTTTTCACCCAAAGGTGTGAAGCGCAAATATAGGGAGAATTCGTCTTTCGAAGGAACGCCGACTAACCATTCGTGATTTATTTTAGTACAATATTTGTTTCATTGAGCCATATTCTTTCGTGCAGTTTCAACACTTTTTACAAAGATCGTAATCAATTCATTACTCTCTTTTTTGGCTCTTGCTATTTAAGCACGATACTGATAGACCCATATATTGACAATGAAAAATAAATTAACCTCCGGGAGGTTAATTTATCAACAGAGTCATACATTTCTACTGTTCAAAACACGCCAAACAGCGAATCCAGCCATCAATGCTTTTGTCAGATTTTTTGTTTAAGAACAAGGAACGCCGATTAACGATTTTTGATTTGGCACTTCGGTTTTTTAGCAAAAATCGTTAATCCTTGTTCGATATTCGGTACAGGCACAGCCGCCTAGTCCCACTTTATAGAATACTGTGGTAAAACATCCGTGGGCAAATCACGGACTGAATTGAGGCTTTCCTGCAATCGCGGCGGCACATTTGCCCATTCCTCAAAAAATGTCTCCACTTTGGCATTATCACCATCGCCGAGAAGAATCAACAGGTCGGTTGCCAGCAATTTAATGCCTGCCCTGAAATTCTCAAAATCAACGGCCCAGCGCCGGCTCTGCTCATCATAGATAATACCGCCGTTTTCAAGCAGATAGTTGAGTTCGATGGCCGCGGCTTTGCCGTGCGCCTGATTCAGGCCAAACCGCACGGAACGAAACAGACTTCCGAGGTAGGAAACGTAAAACTCCCACTCCCTTTCTTTTTCTACCACGCCCTGATCTATCAAATAGGCAAGTGAATATAACCCGGAAACATCTGCCTTGCACTCTTCCAGAGCATTATAATTTGGACCGATAGATGCGTTGGTGGCCATCCCTTTGTTTGCGCCGACTTTAACTGTGCGTGGGCCCACGGCATGACAAATCTCGTGCATGAGCACAAACTGAAAGAAGC
>JAJDAG010000203.1 GCA_029262005.1 Candidatus Zhuqueibacterota bacterium
TCCAATTCACGCTGAACCAAAACAATAGCCCGTTCCGCAATGAAAAAATTGCTTACAAAAAGGGCCAGTCCAACAGAAAGATTAAGGTAAAATTTTATGATAATAATGATGAAATTAATAACATGGAAGTTTATGCAGATGCGTCGTTACAACCCATTGGAGATATTCCGGAAACCTATGTTTCTTTTGGCGGATCCGGATACTCGAATGAAACAACAATGACGTTTGATAGCTCTGTTCCCGGCAGTGTTGGTAAAAGAAAATTTGTATTAATCTGGTATGTTACAGAAGTAAATGGTAGTCCAATAGCAGATACCTACATTTACGATTTATACATTGCTCGGTGCCCCGCAAAGCCCCATGGCGGAACCATGGACCGAAGTGTTGGATTATGCTTGTGATTGGGCGAGCGGGAAGACTTCAGAAGCTAGTGCGGTTAAAAAGATTACAGAAAAGGCCTATACAAATCTTGGCAAAATATATAAGGGAAATGATACGCATGCGGAAGCCCCATATTTCAATTTGACTTTATTTTTTGCTCAGAATTGGGCAGATTGTAGGGATATGTCTGCCGTTGTCCAAGTATTTACTCGTGCGATCGGCGGCACCTCAACAAAGGTGAGAAGAATTGACGGAGATTTTTCTTTCTATTTTGACGGAGACGAGTATCAAGGATTTAAGACACATCCAATACTTGCAATAGGTGAAAGCCAATGGAATTATCAAATTTGGGCTTTTCACCAGGTTGGCTATTTGAATAATGTATATGATGCTTGCCTGAAACTCAAACAGAGCAGTCCAAGAATCCCTGTAAACGAAAACATCAATGGTTCTTATAAGAATGACCTTTTCGATTTAGGAGGTTGGCATCCTCAAAGTACATTGAGTTATACAAATGTATATTAAATTTACTCATTGTTTTTAATAACAAGGAGAAAAGAACATGTTTAATAATAAATATCTTAGATATTTGATAATATTTATTGTATGTGAAATGAATTCTCTTGGATTATTTTATATAAATGCAATCAACGCTCAACAAAAGTTTTTGCTTACTGAAGATGAAATGCCAGGTTTCGCGCTAAGAAGTCAATCAAATTCTATATGGACCATTGGTGAAGGAAAACATCATGATGTTATACTGCAATGGTGGCAAAAAATCGGAACAAGTAATGAGTTTAATATTTACTATTGTGAATTTGATAATGAGGTTGAGGCAATACTCGGCACTTCCTATGCAGCTACGAGGTCTAATTCCATCGCTTTCACATGGGGTTATCTAACAGGTTCAATACGGGGGGATGGCTCATGGGTTAGCGATGGCGCACTATATTTTGTAAGAGGGAATGTTGGGATAAAGATATTCAGTCCTTTTTTTGTAGATGATGATCTTCTCGTGCTCGACGGCCTTGCCAATGAAATCTTGGACAAGATTGAAATGAACCTTTCGCAGGATATACTTGAATTAGAAGAATTAGTAAAACAAAAACAAATACCTGCAAGTGACTATCAAACAGTGACCGAACCGGTAATTAATTCGACGTTGATGAGCAATTATTCGCTGCTGTCAACCTGGGACTCCAAATGGCTTGTGGATTCTGTCAGCTTGACTATGGGAATCCGAAAAGAGTGGAAAAATGCAGCCGGTGCAGTTGTCAGTTTTGATATTTGCAAATATGAAAACGAGGAACAGGCACGCAACGCCATTGCCATGCGCAGCAAACACATTCCGACCACAAGAAGTATGGAGCTGGACAACCTGGATTCACTGCAGTCAATTGTGCAGACTTTTAAGGACAAAAATAACCGGAAGACGTCATATTTTATGTTGGGTTTCAAAGACAATATAACAGTTCATTATTATCATTTCAATCCGGATACCATTGATTGGGATGACTTTTATGGAATCGCAGAGGGGTTGTCGGAACAAATTGTAAATTTTTGATTACCTCCGTCGTTGCGCCTCAAGCGGAGCCGGCGGCGGAGGTTTTTCAAAGTTATCCCAATCCGTTTAATCACAATACGATTATCAGTTATGAGCTGCCAATAGCCGCTTATGTGACCATTACTGTTTTTAACCTGAAAGGTCAGTTAGTGAAACGGCTGGTGAATAACCGGTTTCAGTTTGCAGGACCGCACACCGTCAAATGGAATGCGGCCGGCTTTGCCACCGGCGCTTATATTTGCAACATAAAAGCAGACGACTTTAGCGCCACAATAAAGATGTTGTTATCTCGGTAAATAAGGTCTGCTATCAGAAAATCGAGTATATGAATCCCAATCCTGTTCACAAAGAAACCATGGAGAAACCGGAGTGTTGGTCTTATAGTAGTGCACGCAATTATGCCCTTCAGGATAATTCCACCTTATGTACGTAAAACCTCACTTTTGGTCGCACCGGCTTTCAAGGCATCATATCCGTCAAGTGAAACAAGGGAGGGATATCCGTCTTTTATCGTGGGGCTGAAGGGGTGTTGGACGCACTGATTCTACAGGTCGAATTGTGTGGGGTCATCACGTAACAGAACGAGAATGGCCGATTGCGGCACAACCAGGTATTCTCGGTTGTCGTATTCGATTTCTATGGCTGCGTTATTGAGGAAAATGGCATAATCGCCAACTTGGGCTTGTAAAGGCACGTATTTTATGCCTGTTTCAGGATTTTGCTCCCACGGCTCATTGTTCGACGAATTCGGGTCCGGCAGGGCATAACCCGGGCCAACATTTACAACATAACCTCCGCGAACTTTTTCTTTTTCCTTTACGCCGGGTGGCAGGTAAAGGCCAAACTCTGTTTTGTCCTGGTTCTTATCTGTTTCAATGAGAATTCTATCACCGACTACAATAAGTTGTTTTTTGGGGGCCACTAAAATTTTCCCCGGCTTGTTCTAATTGCCTCGAGAATGCGGTCAACCGGTAGAGCCTCTTTTACACAGCGGCACACGTGTCCGGCCAGGGCATCGACGATTTCTTCTTCTGTCGGATCGGGTATTTTGTCTATTAGCGCCTTGAGCGAAAGAAACATACCGGCAACGCAATAGCCACATTCCATATCTGCGAAGTCCATTATGGCTACTTTAAGCTGCTGCAACTCACTGACTGATTCGCAATGCTCAAAGGTCTCAACTGATTTTCCTTCAGCTTGTGCTGCCAGCATAATGCAGGAATTTACGGCCCGGCCATTCACCAGAACAACGCAATTACCACAATTCCCGGTCTGACAACCGTGCTTAACACTCCAGTACCCATGTGTTCTGAGAACGTCGCTGAGAGTGCGGTTTGCAGGCGTCTCAATGTTGGTAAGTTTATTGTTGATGGTAAGCGAAATCTTCATTTGCATCCAAGACTATAAGTCATCCTCAGCTTGTTCCAAGCAGCTAAGCAGCGCTTTTTTGACGACAACTCTGCTGACTTCCTTACGGTATTCTTCACTGGCCAGATCATCGGAAATTGGGTGGCAACCTTCGTATGCTTCCTCAGCCGCGAGACTCATGTGGGCTTCTGTCATGACTTGGCCTTCCAATTGCTTTTCTACACCATCAAGGCGTTGTGGCACTTTTGGGCAACCTGTAATAGCTACTTTTACATCTTTGCAGGAGCCATTTTTTGCTGTTAGCCTTGCGCAAGCGCAAATAATTATCTGACCACGATTATTTATAATAGGGGCGAGTGCTGAGTAGGTTTGTTCATTAAGTTGAGGGATGACAGTTTCTACCAGTAAGCCGCCCCCAAGCCCTTTTTTGTTAAGAAAAATATTCATGGGAAGTGCAAATTCTTCACCACCTGCGATTCTGACTTGTCCTTGTAACACCAGAAGAGCACAGTAAAGTACAGAGAGCGGGCCGGATGAGACTAGCTCGCCTCCGACTGTGCTGACATTTCTAATCATTTGCGAATGGTTGCTTAAGAGTGCGGCATCGGCAAGAATATGCCCCACGGAATCCAGTAAAAGCGGACTGCCGCCGAGGCTTTGTAACGGGGTGACCGCGCCAATGCGAATGGTGCCATTGCTTTTCTTTATGTAGTTAAGGGGCAACGTAGTGATATCAACCAGTTCTTGCACAATATCATTCTGTGATTGTACCAGTTTGGTGCCACCGGCAATAACTAGTATTGAACCGGAATTTTTTTCCAGGAGAGCAAGCGCTTCCGCGATGGACTTCGGGTGGTAGTAACCTTTGAGGTTGGATAGCAACCGTGTACCCAGACGTTAGAAGTAAATACTATATTTAGATTCTACAGCAAATCAATATAGGACAATTTGTAGAAGTTGTCAACACAATTTGTCCGCAGCAACCAGGAGGCTCGCCGGTAAATAGTGTTCATTGCTGAGACAATGTATTTATCCTTTACAAAATGCCATTTAATGCCGATTTCCAAATAGCGATGTAATAAGTTGTTAAATATGCGATTTAAGGATAGCGTACCCACGTGTTCGGTTTTGGTACGATGGTTGTAATAGGCCTGCTCATCTTTCTTTTAGTTTTCAGTATGCGCCTTGCTCTTGAAGCAGTTGTTTAAACTAATTTCCAACGGAGTGGTTTGTGAAAAAACACACAATTATAATATACGCTTTCATTGTCTCTGCACTAACTTGGAGTAGTGTCGGCGACGTGGCAGCACAGGATTATCTGCTTGGAGCTGAGCAGAATCAGCTGGAGATGATTGTTCATATTATTGGTGAAGTCAAGCGTCCGGGAGAATACAGAGTATCTGATAATACCAGCATTCTTGAGCTTCTGTCAAAGGCAGGTGGGCCAACTGAATTTTCAAATCTCAGCAAGGTTTCAATCAGCCGAGTCCAACATGCCGTGTCGGCCAAAGACACAGACGGCGGGAGTCGGTTGCGTGAAGGCAATAAAATAATTAAAGTCAATATCGATAGCTACCTGAAAAAAAACAATAGCACTCCGCCGCCGATGTTGCAACCGGGCGATGTTGTCCTTGTTGCCAGGAACAGTTGGAGCAAGTGGCGGAATATGTCAACGATTTTTAGAGATGTATCTGTTGTCTTTAGCTTGTATTTCTTGTACTTACGCATCGATAAGTGATGCACATTTAAAAGAGCTTTTCAGGAGAGTAAATTATGCAAGCCAATGATAGTCAGCAAATCGTTGCCCTGCTTTCGAAGGTCGTTAAGAAGAGGAAGCTAATTGTTTTCTTTACGATCATGGGATTGCTGATACCGATTCTAGTGTACAATTATATTGCGAAGCCCACTTATCAGGCCACCACGAGTCTGATTTTTGACGGATTTGTAAGTCAAGTCACCAATGTTTATAATTATGATGTTTCTCGTGAAATTGTCGTGCAGAATCGACTCGAGGAAATAAAGAGCCTGGCTTTCTCCGAAGACATGGTGCGAGCGCTGCCGCTGGATATTTATACTAATTTTAAAGTACCCGAAGATGCACCACCTGATTTTGATCGCGCTGCTTATATTAGCGAAAAGATCAACCGGAGCATCTCGGCAGTGGCGATTCGTGGTTCGGCCGTTCTCCAGATTAGTATCGAAATGAGCAATCCGGCCTTATGCCGAGATCTTGCCAATATCGCAGTTCAGGTCTTTCAAGATAGAATTTACAAAGTACGACAACAAGGCGTCACCGGTGTCCGGTCATTCCTGGAAGAACAATTGACCCGTATTCAGTCGCAGTTGGCTGACACTGAAGAGCAGCTTAAAGATTATAAGCAAAAGAATCATATCATCTCCGTAGACCGGGCCTCACAAGGTTTGCTGCGGAAAATGACCGAAGCAGAGGTGCTTTATAATTCTGTAAAGTCCAGCCGTGGTTCAGTTGAAAAACGCCTCAGTACAATTCAAGATAAACTCAAAGAGCAGAAGCGAGATTTGGTTCCCTCGATTACAGACATCGCCTCACCGTACATTCAAAAGTTGAAAACAAAACTAATCTCTCTTGAGGAACAATATACTGACTTGAAGTTGCAGGGCTACGGCGATGACCACTCTCAGATGGTGCAGATGAAGAGTGAAATCGCGACAACCAAACATAATCTGACCAACGAAGCAATCAAAATTGCCAATGGTGACAATGTAATCGATCCGCTTGCCCAGATCGAAAAATATGTGAATGAATCTTATTCGCTGCAGGTGGAACTTGAAACTTATCGTGCTCAGGAATTGACCTTGAAAAAAACCATCGACGGTTATGAGGCGAACCTGGCTACTTTACCTGAGAAGGAATTTGTTCTGGCGCGACTAATTCGGCAAAAAGAAGTCATGGATACCAATTACCACATGTTGAAGCAAAAGTATGAGGAATCCAAAATCGCTGAGGCAGAAAAGATGGCCAGTGTCCGTATTCTTGACCTGGCCAGATTGCCGGTTGAGCCGATTTCTCCACGTAAGAAAATCAATATTGCACTCGGTCTAATTCTGGGTTTTCTTGTGGGTCTTGGTATCGCTTTTATTGCAGAAGTCAATAACACCGCGCTCGATTCAAGCGAAGAGCTTGAACGCGTCACCGGCTGGCCTGTGCTTGCTTCGGTACCAATGAATGAAAAGATGACCACTGGTCGTTTTTCGTTGATGAATCGTCAAGCTGCTGGCAATGGTAAGTCGCCCATGATAAAACGCAGCATGATTACCGGCCTGGAAGGCAAGACGGGTATTGCAGAAACTTACAGAATGTTAAGAACTAATCTGCAATTTCTGGGTATTGGCGATAAGTATAAAACAATTCTCGCAACCAGTATTGGCCCTGATGAGGGGAAGTCGACGACGTTGACCAACTTGGCCATCACACTTGCCAAGATGGACCAGAGAGTACTTTTGGTAGATTCCGACCTTCGCAGACCACAAATGCATGCGGTTTTTGATCTTGATAAAGAACCGGGTCTAAGCGATTTGCTTGTTTATCACAATGCGATGAAGGAAGATTATTCCGCCATCGGCAATGGCCAAAGTTTCATTGACGGAGATTTTAAGCAGCAGGAGATGGGTGATTTGGTGGACAATTTCTCTGACTTTGTGATGGATGGTAATTTCATTTCCAAAATAAATAATCTGGCCGGAACGAGTAATTTAAACATTCTCAATAGTTCTCTGGTTGAAGCCGTTCAGTCCACACACATTGAAAATTTGAAGGTGTTAACAAGCGGCCGCCAGTTAAAGAATCCGAGTGAAACCATCGCTTCAATATCTATGAAGTCTTTGCTGGAAGAGCTGAAGAATAAGTTCGATGTAATACTCATCGATTCTGCCCCACTTCTGCTCGTTCCTGAGAGCATGGTAATTTCTTCTTTGGTAGACGGTGTGATTTTTGTGGTGGATTCGCAAAAATATAATCAGGAAATGTTGCTCAAAGCAAAGGGTTTGCTGCAAAAAGCGAACGCAAATGTAATCGGAACGGTACTGAACAGAGTTGAAGTCACAGCCAAGGACAAAGATAATTATTACTATTATAATGCGTAGCCATTAGATGACGAGTTTTTGGGAAAAATTCCAATCGAATGCTGGGCTAATGGAGTTGCCTTGGATAGTTGCTGTGCTGGGAGTTGCTGTTCTTGCCCTGCTCTTGTTCAATCGGCAGAAGCGTAAAAAAGCTGGGCTTGTCGGCGAACACAAGTTGTTGAATGACGGAGAATTGGGCGCCGTGCCAACTTACAGCAGCACCCTGAAGCATTTGGTGAATGAACTGGCGCGTGTCAGGCGCTACCAACGCCCGCTGACTATCGTTGTGCTGCGTTTGGAAAGCGATAAACTGATTCTCGATCTCAAACGCAGCCTGGTTGCTGAGCAAGGAAACGGCAGCGTTGAATCTTACAACCAGGTGATGCAGACCATTCAACTTGTTTTTTCACTTGTTGGTTCGATACTAAAAGAGTCGTTGCGCGAAAGCGATATTGCCACTTATGACGTTCGCAATAACCAATATATAATGATGCTGCCTGAGTCAAATCGGGAACAGGCAGAGCTTACAATTACACGCCTTAAAAAACTCTTGTTTAAGAGAACCGCAGGCCACCTGGTTGCAGGTATTGCAGAATTTCCATCAGACGGCTTGATTATGGAAGATCTTGTAAAGTGCGCAATCGCTGATTGTTTTGCGTCGATAAGTGGAGATAGTGAAGCCGGGGATAGCGCTCCGGAGAGCAATTTTGAACTGCAAACGGGAGAAGGTGATGGGGAGTCTGAAAACAGCTAACGTAATGCCGCAGAAACGTGGTAACACGCCAGGTGTAGTCAAAATGTACGAACCTTTTTCACCTAAAAATCAAGTGAGCGCAGCAGCGCTTGCACTTGAGAGATCTCTGCTGAAACCCTGGTATGAAGGTTATGTGGAAAAACGCTGGTTAAGCCTGGATACCTACTATAAACTCAAGCGCATATCTGATCTTGCCTGTTGTATCATCGCGTTGCCTGTTTTGTTGCCTGTTTTGTTGCTTTGCTATATAGCAATAAAGCTGGATTCACCTGGTACAGTGTTCTTTTTTCAAGAACGCACCGGCAAAGGTGGCCAGCGTTTCAAGATGTATAAGCTGCGCACCATGGTAGTGAACGCCGAGGAGCTGAAGCAGAAGTATATGCACCTCAACGAACTAACCTATCCGGATTTTAAAATAACCAAAGACCCCCGCATTACTCGTGTAGGCCGTTTTTTGCGAAAAACCAGTCTGGATGAACTGCCGCAAGTCCTGAATGTGCTAATAGGAGATATGAGCCTGGTTGGTCCACGGCCAACATCGTTTAGTGCGAACACCTATCGCCTGTGGCACACCGCGAGACTTGAAGTTAAGCCGGGAATGACCGGCCTCTGGCAGGTTTCAGGGCGTAATGAGCTGGATTTCGATGATCGTTTGCGCCTGGATATTGCTTATTTGCGCAATCAATGCTTTATGCTCGATTTAAGAGTCATGTTGCTTACGATTGGCACCATGTTCCACGGAAGAGGCGCAAACTAGATGGTGTTGTTGCTTGAAATCTCTTTCTGGATTACTGTATTTGTTCTTGCTTACACCTACGGTGGTTTTTCCATCCTTCTGGCTGTGGTAGGTAAAATTCTCAATCGGGATGTTAAAAAGGCGGATATTAGACCATCCATGAGCATAATCATCGCTGCCTACAACGAAGAAAGCAGCATCGCGCAAAAGCTCGATAACATGTTAGGGCTGGATTATCCTGCAGACAAACTTGAGATTATTGTAGCTTCTGACGGTTCTGACGATGCTACTAATGATATCGTTTCCGGCTACAAACACCGTGGGGTGAACTTTCTGGACAGGCCGCGCAGGGGTAAAATATTTGCTTTGAATGATGCGGTGAATCAGTCCACGGGTGAGATTCTTGTTTTTTCAGATGCGAATACCATGTTTATGGCAGATGCGCTGAATAAGCTGGCAAGTAACTTTGCTGATGCTGAAGTTGGTGGCGTGTGCGGCAATCAAAAGCACTTGAATGAGCGTGCTGGTGATAACAGCAGCAAGGGTGAAAAACTATATTGGGCCTATGATAAATGGCTTAAGACAATGGAAAGCCGAACCGGGAGCATCGTCTCTGCCGATGGCGCAATTTATGCAATTCGTCGGTCACTTTACAAAATGCCTGCTTTCACTGATGTGACGGATGATTTTGCTATCTCCACTGGCGTGGTTGAGCAACGCTATCGCCTGGTCTTCGAAAATGAAGCCTATGCATACGAATCAGCCTCATCCCGGGCCGGTGATGAGTTTTGGCGCAAAGTACGAATAATGAATCGTGGCCTGCGTGGTGTTGTCTTGCGCAAAGGGTTGCTCAATCCGTTCAAATACGGATTTTATTCAGTTATTTTATTTTCACATAAAGTGCTACGCCGATTGGTTCCGGTGTTCCTGATTTTTTTGTTTGGAGTGACGTTATCGCTGTCACCAGAACGCCAATTCTTTTTTGTGATGACTCTTTTGCAAGGCCTCTTTTATCTATTTGCTTTGTTTGGGTATGCGCTTCGTAACAATCGTTTGGGAAGCTCGAAAATATTGTACATTCCGTTTTTCTACTGTTTAGCCAATGCGGCTGCCCTGGTTGCAATAACTCGGTTGCTGCGCGGTAAAAGAATTGAGCTTTGGCAGCCAAAACGTGAGCCGGTTGAACCGAAACTGGGTACGAGAAAAGTTGTTTCGTCATGATGATCGATAGGGTAATATTGGAGGTTGTATGAAAGTTCTTGTTGTCAGTTCGATCGACACTAGTGTAATTGAAAACATGCGCCAGTCACATGATGTGGCCGTGCATGTTAATCCAGATATCGATAAGTTGAAGTCGCTTATTGTGGACCGTGAAGTGCTGATTTTGCGAAGCGGTGTTGATATAAACGCTGAGGTTATGGCCTGTGCACCAAACCTGAAGTTGATTGTTCGCGCCGGTTGTGGCCTGGATAATATTGATGTAGCTTTTGCGCAAGGCCGCGGTATTGAGCTACATTCCATCCCGCAGCCAGCCGCCTACGCGGTGTCGGAAATGACTTTTGCGCTGATGCTGGCGCTTGCAAGGCGCATTTTTGCAGCAGATGAATCACGCCGGGCCGGCCAATGGTTAAAGACGCAGTTAAAAGGGCATTTACTTTACGGCAAAACATTGGGCATCATTGGCGTTGGAAACATCGGTAGCCGAGTTGCAGAACTGGGCGTTGCCTGGGGGATGCGTGTTGTTGGCTGCGTTGAATTTCCAACCGCCGAGCGCGTTGAGCAGTTCAAGGCCAAAGGGGTTGAGTTGACTGATTTCAATCGCGTGCTCTCGGAAGCAGATTTTCTGACAATGCATGTTCCCAAAAAAGAGTCAACAAAATACCTTGTTAATGCCGATGCCTTGTCAATGATGAAAAAAGGATCGTTTCTTGTCAATATTGCTAGGGGTGGCGTTGTGGATGAAGCTGCTTTATACAAAATATTGACCGAAGATGAGCGGCTGCTGGGCGTTGCTTTGGACGTGCATGAGGAAGAGGGGGAAGGTAAGCTGTCTCCCTTTAGAGAGATGAAAAATGTGATTCTCACACCCCATATCGGCTCCATGACGGTTGACACGTATGCAGACATGGGACGGCGAATTCTGAATATTTTTAACGATTTCGTTTCCAGGCAGCTGGAAGCACAAACAGAGCAGGAAGTGCTCGCATAGAGATTCAATCTACAGTGGATGCGGCGTTATACATCGCATGCGCGGCAGATAGATTCTTTCACCATTAATTTTTAGGAATTTTACTAATGAATAGAGCTACACGTAAAAGAAAAATGCTGCGTGATGGTTTCAGTGGTTCGAAACCGATTACAGCTATCGGCGCCCATGATGCCATGAGCGCTCAAATGAGTGACACTGCCGGCTTTGATGCAATCTGGGTCAGTGGTTTTGGTGTCTCAACAATGACCTACGCTATCCCGGATGCAAATCTCGTAACTATGTCGGAGGCGCTAGCAGCGGCGGTAAGGATGGATGCGGCTGTGAACATTCCGGTCGTGGCTGATTGTGACAACGGTTTTGGTGGTTTTGCCAATGTTATACGTACGGTTCAAGAATATGAACGCGCTGGTATTGCCGGTATTTGTATTGAAGATAATCATTTTCCCAAGCGCAACAGCCTTTATCTTGGTGATTCAAAACGCGAACTTATTCCAATGGAGGAACAGGCCCGCCGAATCAAAGCCGGGAAGAATGCGCAAGAATCAGATGATTTTGTTTTTATTGCCCGAGTTGAATCGTTGATAGCCGGTCACGGTGTTGAGGATGCTCTGAAGCGAGCAAACGCCTACCTTGAAGCCGGAGCAGATGCCATTCTAATTCACTCAAAGGATAAAACATTAAAGCAAATTGAAGCCTTTTTGGCAGAATGGCCGGGTGGTGCACCTTTGGTGGCTGTACCAACGCTGTTTCCTGATTTCACGGTTGAGCAGCTTCACGACAAAGGTTTCCAAATGGTGATTCTCGCGAATCAGTTGATGCGCGCCTCTGTGAAAGCGATGGAAGAAACACTTGTAACACTCAAGGCAGAGCGCAAAGCTGCTGCAGTCGATGGCTCTATCGCGCCGGTCAACTATATATTTGATTTGGTCAAGACCAAAGAGTTGATTGCTCTTGAAGACCAGATAAAGTAGGGCCTGAAATGACATTGTTTTTTTAGTGATGAACCGACGTCACATGTCTATGAAATAGTCACCTGTTTTTAGCAGGACATAACGAAAACCTGAATTCAAATCCAAAATCCCTGATTGTTTTGGGATTTTGGATTTGTTAAATTGGGCATTTTTAGCATCCATAAACGAAGTGGAAAAAGGTACCTTAACCATGAATCCAACCGATATTCTGAAATTCGATCTAGCGCCTGCTCAGGTGATTATGAATTTTCTCGTTGCATTTGCTTTGGCCTATTTGTGGGCAACAGTTTATCGAAAAACACACAGCGGCGTGGCGTACACCCGTTCATTTTTTCTGACACTGCTATTAATCCCCTCCATTGTTGCAATGATAATGATGGCAATTGGCAGCAATGTCGCCTTATCTTTGGGACTGGTTGGCTCTCTGTCAGTCATTCGCTTCAGGACGGTCATCAAAGACACAAAAGATATGACTTTCCTTTTTCTTGCTATCGGCATAGGTTTGTGCGCCGGCGCCAATGCCTGGATCGTTGCGCTTGTAGGCACTGTCATCATTTCAATTATTACCATTCTCATGGCAAAAATTGGCCACGGTTCGGCAGCGTCTGCCGATTATATTTTAATTTTCCGCTCAGACCAAAACGATCCCTGGGAAAAAATGACACCGCAAGTGCAATCACTCTTGGCCTGGAAACAGCTTCGGGGCGCCACGGATATTAATAGTGGAGCGGAGTTTGAGTACACCTATAGTGTGCGGCTTGCGCGCAAGGTTAAGCCTGAGAGTATCGTGAGCGAGTTAAGTAATGGCGTCATTCGTCAGGTGACTTTGATCGCACCTGAGAATCACCTGGAACTTTAGGTGCTGATCCAGAGAAAATGGTTATGCGGTCATTTTGATCTAAGACAAGCGGTACATATTCACTTAATTGGATGCGAACCTGGCTTTGATTCAATGGCAATAAACTTATGATTAATCACGCTATTCTTTCTAATGATGTTACAGAGAATGTTTCCACAGGAACGGTTCCTTCTTCCCGCACCATTCTTTTTCGCCGCAGAGAAACTAAGTATTTGATCGACCGAACCACGCGCACTGCTCTGACTGAGGATTTGCGTGCGTTCATGCGGCCGGACCAACATGCGGGTAAAGAAGGTGGATACCTGGTTCGCAGTCTCTACTATGACACCGATGCCTATCTTGCTTACCATGAAAAACTCTCTGGTTCAGCGGTGCGGCATAAACTACGTATTCGTGCTTACGGTGAAGACCCGCGCGAAACGCCCTTCACGCGGTTGGAAGTCAAATCCCGTTTCCTGAGCTACATTCATAAAATCACTGTTGATGTTCCTGTTGGAAATTACGAAGCCCTTCAGGCTGCTTTGCTGGGCAGGGACTTGCCGGCGGACTTCATTCTAAAAAACGATGCCGTTTCCAAGGAATTTTTCAGGTTGCAAAGGCAGTATAACATGCTTCCCAAAATTTTACTGCAATATCGCCGCGAGGCTTATGAGCGTGTTGAGCTCAACCGCATTCGCGCTAATTTTGACGATGAAATTTTGGCCACCAGAAACCTCGATCTGCTTGCGCCGTTGCAGGCGTCACGAAGATTGCTGAAGTATGGTCACTGCGTTTTTGAAATAAAAATTGACGGCCCAATGCCTTTTTGGATGCACCAACTCATCGGCAAATACAATTTGCAGGATCAGGCGTTTAGCAAATTTACCAACGCCATTCGGAGTGAGGCTCGGTTTTCAAGTTTCGCACGGGTGGGTGATCTGAATTAG
>JAJDAG010000204.1 GCA_029262005.1 Candidatus Zhuqueibacterota bacterium
GCCCACAAAGCAGTTATCGCATCAAAGTCAGTTTCTTGAACTGAGAGTATTCTCCCGCTTGAATGCGATAGATATAAATTCCGCTTGCAACTCTGGTTCCCGAAGTATTTCGTCCATCCCACTGCGTTGCATAGTGGCTGGCTGTTTGACGCTGCGCGACCAATGTTGCCACCTGTTGGCCCTGCAAATTATAAATGCTCAATTTCACATCCGCGGTTTCAGGCAACTCATACTCGATGGTGGTTCCGGGATTGAATGGATTGGGGTAGTTCTGGTTGAGTGCAAGATTTTGAGCTTCCGCAAAACTGTCCAAATCCATTTAATCCGAAAACGCAAATTCAATTTGCTATTCCGGCGCGTTTGCAGGAAGGCGTCATGACCAATCTCGCTGTTTTCAACCTGCTCGGAGAGCGCGTACGGCTCCTTGTCGATGCACGGAAATTACCCGGGCGCCACGCAATTGAATGGGATGGGAAAAATGCTAACGGCGATGTGGTTTCTACTGGAATTTACATCTTCAGGCTGGAGACGCCTGGCTTTGTTCGTACTAGGCGGATGTTATTTTTGAAGTGAGGTGAATTTATCGCAGGTCTGTGATAGAATTAGGTTCAAAGATTGTGACCGAGCAAATTGAAGTTCTATTAGGAGCAGCGTTGTCAACAACCCGAGGGTCGGGCAAAGGACCGCCCGAGTCGATAGAGTGTGCCAGGTCAGGTGGAAGCGCCACAGCATAGACATCAAATTGATCGCCTGTTGTGCCGCCAAATGAGCAGTTTGCTTTCCAAACACCGTCCTCACCGGGTGGCAAGGCCCGAAAAATGTAGGCGCCGTTGCTGGTCCGCGGTCTGAGCAAAACATAGACGCGCCATGCCGGATTGGTGACGCGTCCTTGCAACGTGGCACTGGTCCCAACCTGATTCGGGCAGTCCAGCGCCACGTCGTGTGGCAACGATTGATCAAGGATGTAGAAATAGCTGAGAGTAACAAAGCTCCCAATAATTATTAAGGTAGCCATTTCCTGCGTGGCGGGTAAATTAAGATAGTTCGAAAATCGTTTGGTCGCAACCAGCAACCCCACGGAAATTAGCAGATTGCCGACCAGCAGAGTGATTTTTGCAGACAAGCTGATTGGCCAGCGATACTGAATAAACGCCAGGGAAAGCACAGCAAAAGCTATTGGCAGAAAACTCCAGACAAAGGCTTCATTCCATTTCAACTCACCTTTTGGAATTTTGCTTTTTAAAAGGTAATGGGTTGCCAAACCGCTGAGAATGCCGACGACAAAACCTACCAACGCATTTATGATTATTTCCGTCAATATTTAGTTCCTCACTCGTCTAACCGTGAGAATCTCGCTACGCGGTAACTCCATTGGAAAATCCAGTGTTTTGAGTGTCTTCCCAGCCACGCACAGTGCGCGTTTACTTTCGGCAATGGCGACAACTTCGAAGTCCTCATTCAACCCGAGCTTTTCGGTTCCACAGTAAACCATTGTGCGCCAGCGCCAGGTATTTTCAATTTTTCCAGGGGGTGATGGCAGATTTTGCACCCACCATGTATCTGCGCTCATGGGGTGAACTAAAACACATGGTACAGCTTTTGGATCGGAAATTGTACCTTCTACCACAACCTGCCGTCCTACCTCAGGCGTCATTCCAGGTTCAACCGGCAGGTTGTCGATTTGTGTGATAGCCATTTCCACCTGGGGTGGCGGTAGCTGGGCTGGTGGTCTTGCTTCTTCCCGGGTGTCTTGTTTGGCCTGGCAGCCGGAGATGAGCAGGGAAAGGGTGAGTACGAGTAAAGGAACGGAAATGGTTTTTGGGGTTTTCATGGTGTCCTCCGGTTTTGTTAGTTCATAAAGTATGCTCAGTGGATATTTCTCTCAAGTTTTATTTTTGACCAACGGTGTAAGCAAGTTTGTGCCAATGACTCACTTCATTCTTTTGGTAAGGTAACGGGAAGCCGTTTAACACGAATTCATTGTCCAGAAAATCGATTTCACAAGTAACCGAAACCCCAAACAGGTTCCCAATTAACCCCAAGAGGCCACCTTTGAAGTCGATTTTAATTTGGTTTTTTGCTATGAAACTATATAAGCCTGTTACATTTTTTGCTATGTCATTATTTTTGCTGTAACTAAAAGTACCATTTGGTGCGAAGACTATTTGAGCGCTGCTGTCTTCCACACATATCCATTTTCCGATAATTTTATCCTGTGTATGCTCCACACATGCGAAGGCCAGGAGGGCAACCACCAACAAGTTAAATAGAATATTAAAACGATTTTTTATTCTCATTGCTCAATCTCTTTTAAGCCTTAGTTTCACTTTTGCTTGCGAAATGTCCCCCAATACATGGTTTCAATTATCGTCGTAATTTGTTCTGGTGGCAGACCTTGGGCGAGCATAAAAGTCGTATCAATAATAGTCTTGGCCTCCCATAATTTACGCAATCCTCTAAGCGTTACAGTGACGGCAATTAACTTTATGAAAAATGTCAAGATAACTGCATTCGGAGAATTGAGATAGTGGATCACCAAAAGCAACCCAATTATGAAATAAATACAGATACACAAGATGTACACTGTGGCAATTTTTCTGTTGAATTCTCTTTCCGTGGCTAAGTTTTTATGAAAAGTCAGCAGGTCTTCTTCAGTTGTTTGTTGAGGTTTTCTTTTTTTGTTTCCCAGTGTTTTCGGATCTAAGTGATCCATTTTGGTAACAAACGCTTCGAATATTTTTTCTATTCTTTTCATTATGTCGGTTCACTTCCCGGTTGTTTCCATGAATGTCACGGCAGTATCTTTAAGTGCCTGTGTGTAAGAAATGTTTTCCTGATTCAGATGTCTGAACAGAGTACTATAAAATTTTAACCACAGATAGGGTGTGGCCTCTTTTTTCTGCACAGAGCGGACAAGGCAGTTCGGACGGTTTTGTTTGAGCTTGTCCTTTAACGGCCCTGATTGACAAACACACAGGTCAATAATCTTGTCTGTCTCTTTTGGGATGTTTTCAACAATATAAGATGTTTTGGCGAAACCATCAAAAAATTCAACGGAGTCATTTGCCCAATGAGAAAAGAGGATTATGACTTTATAGCGTTCATTCAGAAAGATTTTTCCAAAACGCTCTAGCGTTAAGTCAAAAACAATGGTTACTTTTAATGCAATGAGCGCAGGTAAAATATTTTGAAGTGGGTTAACAAAATCATGCCGGTATTTCAGCCACACGCCGCTCGCAAATCCTTTGTCACCCTCGTGTCGAGATGAGAAGAACGTGTGTTTGGATGTTGGTATTCCAAAACCCATTACACAGTCGTTCGGTTTGATGATTGTGCTTTCAGCTTGTTCTAAAGGACTCAATTTTTTTCCTAAAGTTGAGTTCAATGCGCAAGACTATTTCTATGTTGCCAAACTCATCTATAATGCGAATATCAAGGTCACTGTCTTTTAATTTATATTCTTTTTTTAGCTCTTGTCGAATCCTCAAAATATCATCCAGAAGATGGTCTGATCCAGGTTGTCTTTGCAACAAACGATTCATAAATATTTCTAAGATTTGTCTGGTTTTAGCAATGATTTCTATTGTGAATTGAAAAATACTCTGTTGTGTGCGGGCAATGTATTTCACAATACCTTTGTATCGCTCCACCCCTTTGTTGTCCGTGAAACGCTCAATCCTGGTCCTGGGTTTTCTAACAAGTTTGAGATCGGAAGAAGTGATGGCATCCTGAATATCAGGGTTGCCGGGAAGTTTTTTTACAGCAATGTTATCTTTCACCCTTGCCTGGTGTATTTGGTAAGTCGCTACAAATCCTTCCATTTCGCGCAGTGAAAAACCCCTCATTTTTAAGTAAAGAGTCTCTGTTGATTGCATCGTCTGGTTAACCGCATCGGCAAGAATTTGCAGGCTGTTCCCCTGATATATTATGTTGTCTTCAGAATCCGAAACTTTGTAATCAGCGCCAGACTTGTCAACCCTTACAATTGAGTAGTTTCTGCTGCTACTTTTTCCTTTCGGTTTTTTCTTTTTCCTTTTGGCTATTGGCGTATCCGGGCTACGACCTACGGGCCAGGATAAGCTCGTTGGTGCCAGCCTTGAATCGAGGATTCTGGTTTTCAAATCTTTGATACGACTTGAGGCCCCTTTCCGGAAATGACGTTCTTTTACTGTGATATCGATGCCAACCCCGCCACAACTCGGCAACCAGAGCTTGAGGATTTGTTCACTGCCAGATGTTTTTTGCCGATGTGTAAATTCTTTTACCGCAGACCGCCCGGGGAGTTGGCGAGACACCGGATTTTCCTGCACAGGGAAATCTTCTAAAAGGTAGCTGAGGTCCAAACCAGCAGTTGTGTGGGCTGATTTGTATTTTATAATCTTTGCCAGAGCCACGAACCGGAAAAGATTTTCGAGCTCACGATAAATGGGGCGCTGAATGGCAATTTGCTCATAGAGCTCTGAAAAATCTTTGCAGAAACTCTGAGCTGAGGGATCGACACTTTTGCCAGAAATATAGCCGCCTTTAGAAGACAGATAGGTTTCCTCTGTCCGAAGTATCACCGGACATTGCTCGATTAAGACCACATCGTCGACCTCGGTATAAATGTTTTCACCCGGCTTAAACCAAAACCGGTTGAGGCCACCGATCGATACTTTTATGGGTTCGTTATTCCTGACAGACTGCTTAATTTGTTCGAGCTTTGTTCCCGTAAGGCTCTGAAAACCGGGCACGTTTAGAGAGTCGGTGCCATCGACCAGGCTTTTCATGTCGTAATCGGCTTGCACCATCACCTTGGCAAATCGGGTGTTGAACGGTATGCCAAGAACCCGGACGCTTTGCTGTTCTTGACAGGTTGTATGCCAGTCGTCTAACGAATTCTCTACCTTGTCAAAAGAATCTCCTTTGGATATGTTATTTGCAACTTTATTAAGCCTTTGCATCGTGTTTGGATTGGGATCGATGGAACAGCCGGGATGGGAATAGATATAAGTGTTATTTTCCAACGGCGCATATTTGAACCAGGCATTGCGCAGTGCGATAACGAAATCTTCCAGGTACAACGGCGGTAGCGACGAGTCAGGATTGCCGAAAATGATTAGATCGTTGTTTTCCTTGTCAATTATGTATCCCAGTAATCTTTTGATGCCGGCAAGCTCAATTAAGTTGGACGCAATTGATCCTTGGTTGTTTAGTAGCTGGTTTTGAAGCGCTCGCAGGGATATTGCCTGGATTTCTGCTGTGCTGGATTCGGTTGTTGATTCAGCGAATTGTGGTGCTTCGTAATCTGTGCAGTTTGTTGTTAGAATAAGCAGGAGTTGGAAGATTATGAAACGGACAGGTTGTGAGTTGGTGCTTTTCATGGTTTTTTCCCCAGAGGCTCAAGTGATTTTCCATTTGAACTGAAGATGGCCGGAGGTATAGTAAGAGCCCACGTGCGGCCAAGTAAATCTATGCGAGTCACTTGTAACTCAACCAAAACTCATACGTGTCGTACTGGCTAGATGAGTGTAGCTGGCTATATTTATCCGACTCCAGGAATTCGTATAACGCCTCAACTCGCCTTGCTACAAAAGGTGTTGGCGCGGCAAATTCCTGCAGTTTTAAACTGAAATCATTGAGAGAGTTTCCAGAAGCTTGCTTAACAGTTCGAAGCTGACTTCTGAAAGCCACGACATTGATCTCGCCTTGAAGTCCAGATATCATGCGGATAAGCGCACTAGCAGCAATTTCAGGAGAACTAACCAGCATCAGTCCACCGTAGTCTGCGGAGATTTCAGCATCTTCGACCCATTCGTACAGAGGCAAGAACAGGCCTTTTATCGTCAAGTCTCTGAGGCCTTTGCTTGGTAGAAAATCAACAGCAAATTTTAGAAATTGCATGAATTCCATAATCATGACATGGTTGAATTTAATGTGAGCGAGTTCGTGCCCGACAATGAACAACAGTTCACTTTGATCAAGTAAACCAATTAACGCTGAGTGGATAACCAGGGCTGGCCTCTGAACATTGACTACATAAGCATCTGGTATGCCATCGAAAACCACAAATACCCCAGGAGGTTTGACTTTCAGAGCTCTTGCCGTTTCAGTTACCATTTCATACAACCATGGCAGATTGTCCTCGGTCACCTTGACTTTGGTGAGCATGTTGCGGTAGTAGGACTGACGATCTTTCCATTTGCTCTGGAGAGTGCCGATCGTGTTTTTAAAGGCGCTGTTTTCTTTGATCGTTCGTATGATGCCGGAGATGCTTTGGTCCGAACCACTCAGGAGCAGCCTGGATTTGCTTTCAAAGTCGCTCGGAATTTCTACAATATGCCGGTATTGGCGGTTTCCGAATTCATCAACTTTTGTGTTTTTGCAGGAGCAAAAACACAAAAGTTGTCCGAAAAGACATAGAAGAACAGTGCAACAAAAAAAGGAACGCTTGGTTTCTTCTGACAAACCTCTACCCGGTAACATTATTCTTGGAAAATACCTGTTTGGGGAAGGCAATAGTAAAGTCTTGACAATTTAAGTCTAAAGTAGTCAGTATAATTGTGTTCATTGCTTCAGTACTTGTGCTGAACTTGAGAAACCTGAAAAGACAGAAAATATCTTCCAGATAAAGTTTACGAGGCCTTCTGCAGGAGATTTTTTGAGCCTGAAGAGAAGCGACCAAAAAGTAAACGGTAGGAGATATATCTTTGGAAAGGAAAGAACGGATCCGACCTGCACGCTTTGGTTGAAAACATCAAGATAGTCAGCTATGTTCATTCCAAACCAAATTAAATGACTTATGAGGCCAAATATGAGAATCCCATACATTGCTTTCTCTGCTATGCTTATTTTTTCATCATAGAAATCAAGCCGATGTGAAACGAATCTGGCAATGGAATTCGTTGTCTCTAATTTTTTAAACTTAAAAACAATAGAAAACCACTTGCTCTTGTTTTGCCCGGGTAGTATCGAGTAAAGTTTTGTCAATTTTGTTGAGGACTGGGCAAGCAAATCTTTACGTATCAGGTAAAGACCTTTATTCTTTTTATAAGGCTCAAATTTTTTGTGTTTTTTGTCGCGATGCATTAGGTAGACAAGTTTTGTTATGTTGCTTTGCTCTGATTTTCGATAGATAAAGTCATCTACAAACAGAATCTCTTCTGGGTTTGCTGGAAAGATTTTGACTTTCCATCGACCATACTTGTTGCACAGAGATGAATTTCTTTCTGTTGAGATGGTTATCGATTTGTTAAACTTCATGTTGTCTTTAGAAAGAATAGGTGTCTCAATATCTTTTCTACGTGTCTGCTCGTATTCTGTAATTCTGAAATCCAAGGCCTCAGGTAATGTAAACCACCCCTTCATTCTCCGACCAACAACCAGTAGTAGGAGAACAAGATAGATGACAATGCATGATACCGACAAATAGAGAAAAATAATACCTGGCTCTGGTGCAGGTACAACACGACCTTCGGTCGCTTTGTGAATTGCTATACTAAGAAACATATATGTTTCAACAAACAAAAGTGGCATTGTACTTTGCTTCCCTAGTGTTTTATTGTGTGCGATTGTGATTCAGGTGGCTCACACTTCAGGTCGCGAAAAAAAACCAAATAGTCTCTCAGTAATGAGCCACAGGTGTAGCTTGGCGTAATCTTAAAGTCCACATCGACTATTTCTTTATATCTATAAAGTTTTTTCGGCAGCTTGAAATGAGCTGTAATTGTCTTTCTGCTTAAGCCTCTTATGTTTCGTGTAACCAGGAGCAAATCTTTTTCTCGTTGGGTTAATTGTCCCTGATCGACGGAAATTCTTCCGCTTATTGAATCGTAAACAGCCGTTAGTTTAATGTTTATATCCATGCTCTGATGTCGTAATTGTGGGGTAATGAACTCTAGTTTACAGTCAAGTCGACCCCATTTGTCTAAACTGAGAAAACGTGTTTTTACACAGATTTCTTGAACAAGGATCGAACGCATTTCTATGAAAGCTTCCTTCACAGTTGGCTCAATCAAGTCAAGGGTCTTGGCTGCAAACCTATAGTTTCCCAATAACGAGTCCCAAGCTGCAGTGTGAGCATAAGTTAGAAAGTTCGGAGACGGACGCTTGTAGGGTAAGTGAATCATGCATACTTTGGTTTTGAGGAGATTTCTAAATTCAGAAAGTCTGTTGGCGATTTTTCTATACTCAACGATTTGTGCTTCTTCCATGAAAACATCTGTTGGCATAAATGGCAAGTCATTGTCCGGATCATTAATCCCATCACTTACGATCAGAACAACTTTAGTCCTCCTTGGTCTAGCTGGTTGAGGCGATATGTGATTATCTATTAATTCACGCAATGTTGAATTAAAATCAGAAATCGTTAAGTTGAGACTATCTATGCTTGGAGTGTCTGGTAAAACAAGTATTTCTGTTAGGATAGCCCAAAGACTATCATTGGCGCCCATGCCATAACCTACATCTATTAGAGAGGTGATTTTCTGCAGTCGATTGGCGAAAAAATAGATTGCAATTCGATCACCATCCTGGTCAATTGCTCTAAGATTAGCAATAACTTGGTACAGAATTTCTCGCAAAGGCGTTCTGAGTTCTTCAGCATCCTTGGGTTGCCAAATGCTGAGAGAGCAGTCGATAAGCAAGTGGAGGTCAAGCCCGCTGCCAATTCGTGTTTGATTTTCTTGCGGAAAAGCCGTGGCCGGTATACAAATAATGACGGCACACAATACCTTTAGAAGTAATGGAGGTCCATTCATAGTCGCACCAAAAGGTGTAAATGTCGAACAAGTCAGCTAAAACCGATAAAATAGCAGTAACTCTATTCGTCTGTTCATGCTTCTCTGTGTATCGTTAAAGTTTTGTGCCAGTATTCTACTCAGTGAGTATGTACTATCTATAACGGAACGTTTGACTGGTTTGTATTCCCCAAACGACGTGGCGGACATTAGATGTTTTGCAGGATCGATGCCGAGAGAATTTTGAAAAAAACGAAACACTTCGATAGCACGAAGCGATGCTAAATCAAGATTAGATTTATGCTTTGATGTCGGTACCGGGTCCGCATGCCCCTGAATCTGAATTTCCCGTATCTGGTAGAGTTGCTTTTTTAAGATGACTCCGAAGTTTCTTAAGACTGCACGGCCACCTGCAGTTAGGTTATATTCGTCTTGTGGAAATAGGATATGGCTGCCGAAACTAAACCTTTGCATCGTTGGTTCGTTTCGAATGACGAGGTCTCGGTTTTTTTTACGGTTTATGGATATGGCATAGACGTCTTTCCCCAATTCTTCCGGCTTGGCTCCGTAAGTATCTGCCATAGTCTCAATCATGGTCTGCTGCCGCTTTTGCACATGCCTCAGATTGACCGTGCCCGCGGATAGCACCGAGTAAATGATGAAGATGACAATGATCAAAATGAGCACAACAGAAAGCATCAAGTCGGCAAAGGATGGCCAGAAATTGAATGGTAAAGCATCTTCCTCATGCATTTTCTTTGTTTCCTATTTCTTGCACTTTTCCCTTCCTCTGTGGAAAACGTAGTTTAGCAAGCATCTTTAAAATCGTATTACGTTCCTTGTCTTGCGATGATTCCCGACTTGTCGTGAGCTTTCTGTGAGAGCCGCCTTTTCTTGTTGTTTTATTGTAAACGCGTGCTGCCGCTTTTATTTCACCTCCGAAGCTGCCAAGTGCAGTCGTAAAAGTAGCAAGGCCGTCAGTCAGAGCAGACAGTTGTTCTCCATGGGTTTGGCTGTTTCGTGAAAGAGAAGTCAATAGATCCACAATTTTAATATTCAAACCCTGGATTGCGTCCACTTGGCCTTTGCTTTGTGCCGTTTGCTTTCTAAACTGTTCGAGCATTTGCTCTAAGATGACAGTTCGAATTTGCTTGTCAAAGTTTTGAAATGTGCCATCTATCTTAATAGCGGTTTTGTCAAAAGGTTGGCGGAGCTCGTCAAACTTGTCACGGAGTGCAGTCAACTGCACTCGAAGTGCCACTTCAACATTACCTAAGCCATCTACCAGTTGTGTTTTTAATTCCTCGATAAATTCTCTGTTTTTTGTACTCGTGCTCGAGCTAGCCTCAGTGGCTTCATCCAGGAATTTTTTCATTTTATCGTCTATATTGCTCCGTTCTTTTATATAGGCGTCCTCGTAACTTTTCAAGCTGGACACGATGCTTCCCAAGGAGAGATTTTGTTTGTCAAGGGTTTGGCCATATGTATTTCTAAAATCTTCGGAACCTTGTTGCATCAATTCGTAAAGCGCAGTCACCTCATGTTGAAAACTGGTGATCTTCTCCACATTTTCCGTAAATTGTTTTGAAAATGTCAGCAAGTGCTCTGCAGCGCCATTGACTTGTTCAACTGCATTGTCGTATGATGCCGTTAAGGTGATTGCATTGTCGAGATTATCGTGCAATTGCCCTGTTTTGCTTTCAATGTTTTTTGCAAATTTTGCGATTTGTTTAACGCCTTTAACGTTTTGATTTATAAGCTCTGCACTTTTCTCCAATTTTCCGGTTTCGGCCTGCGAACGCGTTGGGAATAGGCGAGGTATCCAGACAGTCAATGTCAGTCGCTCGAGGGCTTGCTGCACCGGTAGTGCATAGAAACGTATGTAGGCGCTATGCAGAATAATGCCGACTATGGTAAACATAACGCCCCAGATGCTGGGCGCAAAGGCGCTTTTTAATTCGCCAAGGAGGTTAGCAAGCCCGCCAATAACAGCTTCGTTGGTATTGTTGCCGGACGTAGCCGAATTTTCCATGATCGGTTCAAGTTCCGCCAGACTATCGGCAAGGCCGAATAGCGTTCCCAAAAGTCCGATTACAATGAACGTTGCCAGGACTGCCCTCATGAAGTGGTTCCAGCGAAAAAGCTGCTGCGAAGTGTGCCGAAGCAACTCGCCCACTTCCAGGCGACCCTCGTTCCAACCCGCGGAAAAAATGGTTTTCAGGTGGATGACGATCGGTTTGAGGGGCTTGCGAAGCTTTTCATCAATATAGTTGTCAAAGACTCCATCTTCATTGGTATCCGACTCATCAGAACCGCTGATGAAATGTTCTTGCCTTTTTTCTACTAACAGCTCAACATCTTTTAAAGAAGATAGTTGCTTTTTTATCCGTGTGAGCCTGCGCACTACGCCGATCAACCCAATGCCCCATGCTATGCAAGCGAACTGCAGAAACCTGACGATTGCAAGCGCGGCGGGATTTTCTGGAGTAAGGAATTGCCAGATTTCAGCAAAGTATTTTGTTAGTTCAGGATTCATCTTCTACCTTCAAGTGAATTAATAGCTTAGATATCCAGTTGACACCAAACACCTAATGTATCTGAACTCAAGTCCCAACTAATGACAGGAATAAGCGAATGAGAAATAATATGTTACGAGACGTTTCCGCAAAAAACAACGGCATAGTAGTGGTATTCAATATACAGTCATCGGTATTTATCTCTAATGTTGATCTTCTTCTGTTCGAACCCCCACGACGTAGTAGCTGTTCTTGGCGCTTTGCTTGTAGCAACATCCCATTTGAAAGTTGACTATCCAGAGAGTGTCTATCTCAACCATATCTGAGGACCAAATCCAAGTTCTATCTCCCCCAAAGATTTCATTTATGTAGAAGCCTGATTTGCTTTGTTTTCGTTCCACTAACGACATCAGTTCTTCAATAGTAGGAAGCCGCCAGTCCTTATGCCCCGCGTATGTGTTCCGGTTTAACCTTTCCACATACTTTGTGGCACCGGAATAATCCTGAGCTGGAGGCAAGTCTGATTGTTGCCAGCAGAGGCCTGTGTTATGATCGATTACTATTTTTCTGCCATCACGCTTTTCGATCTTGTAATCATGATAGATACCACGGCCACCAGGATTCCATACAGTATGGTAGAGTTCTTTATCCTCGAGAACTCTCTGCAAAGTCTTGTCAGACAACTTCTTAAACGGCTTGGAACGGAGTCGCCTTATGAGCGCACGTTTCTGTGAATCTATTTTTCTTTCAAGAGTAGATATCTTTGCATCTTTTTGTCGCAACTTTAAATTGAGCGCAGATATCTCTTTTTTTGTAACCATACGTCGAGTTGGCTTAAAATCTTGCACAGGGTTGGTCGCATTTTTGCTCCAGTTTGTGAAATCACGCAGCGAGTCGATAATTTCTTGCCTTAGACCATCCAACCCTTTTTTCGTCGGGTTGTAGATTATGCATTGATAACTTTGAATATCGAAAGGCAAGGGGGTTGCTTTTTGAATTATACAAATGGTTTTGTTTGAGATCGTATGAGCCACACCCATTTCATAGAATACGTTGGGGCTCTTGCCTGTCATATCAGCTACAACAACGTCACTCTCAAATATCTTTTCAATAATGCTCTTGGTGATGTTGTGTGGTCCCTTGGTTTCATCTGCTCGAATTGGATGAAAGCCGGATTCTATACATGCTGGCTTTACGGCTTCTTTGTACACACCATCCATTGACCTTTTAAAGGGCATGAGCACAAAACATCTTTTTTCCTTTTTCATGTGGATTTAGTTTTTAACTTTGCATCCTATAAAACATATCGAGACCATCTGTCAACCAGCGATACCTATGTCGCCTTTATTCACTAATCGCCAACTCTCTTTCAGCATATCGGACTCAAAATATGCTGGTTTCTTCAATTTAATGGTGCTGCCCTTCCGACCCTTGTCAAAATCGTCACAGTTAAAAATATATCCCAGTGTGCCTCGTTTGTACTTTTCTTCAGAAAAGCCAGAAGACAACTTGGGAACCACGGCATAAGCGCCACCTTCATTTTTGACTTGTTCAATAGCTAAAAACTCCCCGTTCGATGCAGTTCCGAACTCCGGCTTAATGCGGTAGTCATGTGCGCGTGCTTCGGAATTCAGCACACCAATCGTGGTCGTGTGGTAACGCTGCTTGAATTCTCTACTCGTTGAAATTCGCTCAACCACCGCGTTGTAGGCACCAACGAGACTTTCAAGAGGTGTTTTCTGGGGTGATTTTGGAATCGCCACTGGAGATTCGGGCGCTCGCTGTGCCTTGTCTTCGTGCCGCCGTTCACGGTCTTTTGGTCCTGACAACTCGCCTATGTCGCCACGGATTTGCTCTAGTACATATCGCTGGTCATTCAGTTTTTCACTCAGCCACTCCTGCAAATGCCCGGTGCCCCTCCTTGCGGCCAGCTTCTGCAGCCTCCAATATGCCAGACCGCCGGAGCCGAACAGCAACAAGGAGCAGAGTAAAATCAGATTTTTGATGCCTCTGGTGATGCTGGCAGCATCACCAGGGCTCTTTTTCAGATATTTCTGAAGGCTGGCAATTCGATCTTGTAAATCACGTTGATTTATCAACCTGGCTTTGGATTCTACCAACGAGTGCAAATAAATGAACTGGTTTAAGGCTGTCTGAGCTCTTGTTCGCAATTGATTGATTTGCCAGGGTTTCATACCGTTCGGACTGTGCCAGCTTTCGGAGTCTGGGAATTTCTTATGCAGTTCCCTGATTGCCTCATCGGCCTCGCGTAGTAGTTTGCGATCATCCTCGGGCGATTCAGACCAATTGTGCTGAATGATCCCCTTTTGGCGCTGATTCAACTCGGCTGAGATGTCCTGAAATCGCTGTTTGAGTATCTCAAATTCACCTGACGGGCGGACAACTGGCGCGGAGTGAGCAATACAGCAGGAAATGAGAATTACGAAGACAGTGTTGATTTGTGATGTCATTGCTTCATCCTTGAGGTTTCGGTTTTACTATTTCTTTAAACAGGTTGTTGAGTTTTTGCCCATTCATTTGTCTTAATCCTGATAAGATGTTTCAATATGACAATGAATAAAGGCTCGACATGCACCTCTTCGGTTTCGCTGGCCTTGGCCGCCACCAGGTATTTATCTAAAGCTTGGCTACAAACATTATGAATGCTGTCGTCAATCCGTATCGGTTTAATGATATCTCTGTAGTCCGGCGATTTGACTCGTTCCTGGAAAGCACGCAAGAACTGGGTGAACTGCGTAAGTTCAACTGGTCTTTCAACTCCTTGGTGCAGTCGATCGGCATTAAGTTTTGTGTGCCACTTTTGAGTTTTGTCATTGACGATAAAATCTTCGCCAGAAATGACACCACCCGAGTCTAGCTGATCTATCCCGCTGAATTTGGCTCCTGTGCTGACTAAGCCATAGGCGACCTCAGATTTGGGATTCGGGCTGGTGCAAATCTTGAACTTGGACTCTTCTGTCTTGAATCCGGACCCGGCAAGTAGCATTGCCTTGAAAAGCCGGCTAATTGGTGAATCAGTGTCGTACTTAGTGCTCCCCCCTGCCAGCCAATCAAACATTCGTGAGCCATTGCCCCCGACAAAAACGTTGGGAAGCACTTGCGGAAATGAAATGTCTTTGTCTCTACTTAGCGCGCCTAATACTTGCCCCATGTAAAAGGTTATTCCCGAAAGCGAAAGTGCTATGAGTTGCAAAAAACCAATTATCATAGGCTCTGCGGCAGATGAGTGCAGATGTCTTAACCACTCACCTCCCTGTTCTTTCAACAACACATCCAGATGCGTGTAATAATCTTCTTCAGGCGCGTTTGTTGACAAGCCTTTGTCTTGCACGAATTGTGCAAGCAACGCGCGATTTGCATAAAACAGGTTAAGCATAATATCACGTCCGGCAAACCGAATAGACGATTGCCAGCGCAGATTGTAGTCATGCCAAACGGATAGATCCGAGGTTGCACCACCAATGTCGAGGCAAACTCCAGTGCTGCCAAACGGTGCGACATTTTCAATGGTTGGATTGTCAGCAAAAAACTGACCGGAAGCAACACTTTCTGTTTTCGCTATCGGCTTGTCACTACCTAAACCGGTCAACTTCGCACACTCCTCAACTATGATATTCCATGCGCCCTTGAATTGCCGCGTTTCACCGGCAGAAAACGCAGTTGGAAACGAGTAACGCCATTCGACATCTTTCGCACCTTTTGAAACTGCCTCTGCTGCACATTGCAGACACAATTGAGTCAGGAATGCCTCTGTGCGCTTGCGATCTTCACGGGTTTGCCCCCACTTCAGGTTTGTGTGCATGTCGGGATCAGTGACATTAAATTGAGTGATTTTATTTTTAAAAAAAATGTGCCCCTCAAGAAGGGGCTTCAATGTGTACTCCGTAGGATCTGCAATTTGAAAATCTTGATATAAAGTAAGGAAAGGGGTAACTGCGTTATTACCGGCCACAAATCGGTAAAGAAATGTATCATCGCGGGCATCGCCTATAGAATTAGTGACCCTGAAGTAGTGCTCATCAAACTGGAAAGGTTTGGGCTTTTGATTGCCGTCCTCATAGTAAACATTTGTCCCGGTGGTTCCGAAATCAATGCCAATTTTCCACTCTTCTGTTTGCCGTTTGGAGACGGGCTGCTGCAAAAGAATGAGGCCTGCCGTCACTACATCGAACCGGTTTCGTTTGGTATCAGGCTTCTCATAAAAACACTGGAACGCTTCGGGGAAGACACTTAACCTCCTTATATTTTCCAGCCTCTTGCCTCTATTCGGGGTTTTACATTCGATAAAGACGCCACCGTCCGGCAGTTTGTGCTTAAAGGCGTCCTTATTTTGGGGGTTCTGTGTTTCCATAGCCGCACCTGGCGTTAACGGGGCAGCGTAGAATGTACTTTCTGTGAACTCACGGGAATAATAGGTGTAGTAGGCTTGCCAATCCGCAGCTTTAAAGTTCGGCCAGATCTCGAGGACAGGTAAAGATTCCAATTCGTGCAATTCGTTGTCTGCAATGCGGTATTCTTTGGTTAGATCAAAATCTCTGCCGTTACCTTTCGGTCCGCGCAAGCGCACGCGTAACCGGGCCAGGATGCCGTCATTGGTCTTCTCAAATGAGAAGCGCTTAGCCAAATCATCCAGACTGAGGTAATCCAAGAGCCACGACTGCACCGGCAGGATTGGCGTAATCAACCTGTTTTCGAAACTGAGATTCTGCATCCCTAGCACTTGCCTAGACCCCGGGAATGCATCTTCACGATCTGCAAAATAGATCATCTCGGTGAAGAACATATCAGGAGTCACCCACTCGGCGCCTTGCAGTTTTCTATTTCCAAACATGGTTTGGTCTTTGCCCAGACCGCTGTAAGGAATTGAATTCAGTGTGGTCGAGCCGATCACCACCACATCCTGCTCCACCATGTTCCAGTCCGCAGCGATTTTCTTGTCAATTACAAGAAGCGCTTTCTCTGGCGCCGGCTTGCGTGACGGTTCCAAGAGCACATGGGAGCCATACGCATCATCATCTGAAGGCCTGATTGGCTTGTCGATATAGGTGAAAATCCCATGTTTGAGGTGTAGTCCGGAAGTAGATAGTCTGGCCTCATCGACACGTTGACCCCGGCCCAGATCATCCTGATAATTGTCAATGCGTTTGGTCAGGTCATTTCGCTTTTGCGTTATGTCCTGAACCTGTTTCGGGTCGTTGGTTGTCGGTCTCCCCAAAGAGTTTAGTTCGGTTCGTGCATGTTCCAGCCATGAAATCAGAGACTGCTTCTCATAATCGTTCAAATAGGGCTTAGGATCACCTAAGAGACGCCCATCAAACCACGGAACGTTACGTATGCGGTTCAAATAATTGACAGACGTGCAAACAAGCGTCGTGGGCGATGTCATGCCTATAGGTTGGCCGTCGAACAGCAACACGTATATTTGATACCAGTCGCTTTTCTCGTCGATAAAGTGCTGAGGCGCCAGATCGCTCAACGCCTTGAGAAATGGATGTATCTCATCAACCAGTTCCTGTTCATCCTGCACCTCAGTCTTTAGGGGGTTAGGTATTGTTATGGTCTGCGAATCCATGGGCAGACCTCTGATTTCCTTGAGTGCCAGCATCGCCAGGAGTCCACGCCACTCAGCTATGACTCGACTGTGCAACAAATGGGACTCATCGAAAAATGCCATTTCAAACAAGAGTGGTCGCGCCCATATATCCGGAATGGAATCAACCTCAATGAAATCCTGGTCAATGGAATCTATCTCCAGGCTGTCGCTCAAGTCTGATAGTTCGATGTTACTGCCAACCCGCCACGCTCCACGCTCGTCAAAGCCGGCAAGTTTACGCATTTTTTCAGGGTCGGTGGTTTCTTTCAGCTTTGGCAGAAATGGATGCATATCTGTTTCTCCTCATCAAATTCAAGTGGTGAGCCCCGCAAGGTTTACGCGCAGGCGTCATATAACGCCCGAAAGAACTTGCCCAATCCCACAGCCTGCACGTCTTTAACTTTGCTACCACACATTATTTCCCAAACTTTACTAATCTCGTTTGGCCTTTCCTTAGCTTCCGGCAGGATTAAGTTCCCGAACTCATCGTTAACAAAGTCATGAAGCAAATGAACGATATTCATTTCATCTTTCTTTTCTTTGCTAGCAAATGTAGTGTAATTAACGAGCTCAATATTTTGCCTTTTTGCAGAAATTTCAATCTGCGCCAGCCACAGGAGCAATGAGCGGCAGTAGTCCCTGACTTGTGCGAGTTCTTTTTGTGTTTCAGCATCCTTGAGATCAATTTTAGCGCGTTTAAAGTAATCAATATACCATGGCGCTCGATAGTTTTTACCCTTTTCACGAATGGAGATTAGCGTTTTAAGAAAAACATTCAAGTATGCAAATGCAAAGCGCGTCAAATGCTCAGTCTTGTTCTTTATTTCAGTGCCATTCTTGCCATCCGGCAAATCAAGCCATCCAATTTTTTCCTGGTCCTGTCGCGCAATCATGGCATACCCCTTTGGCTCATCCCTTGTATAAAAGTCGCGGGCGGCCAATGCGGCGTAAAATTCAATAAAATGGGCATCGTTCTCCTGCTCGGTTGAGCCAATACTAAATGTCACGGGACTTGGCTCGGATTCTCCTAACAGGTAAACAATATCATGTTGCTTTTGTTGGGTTCGATAGTACTGCAGCGCCATTTGAGTGTTCATAAGAAAGTGATCTGCGGCAGCATGCAGGACATCTTTGTGATTTGACGGGACGAAAGTAAAATAAGGCAGAATCAAGGCCCCCCCAATTGTCGTGAGATTGGCCTCCTGCGGTCTGAGTCCGTTTCTAATTAACCGCGTAATTGTGGGGAATCCGGAAGCGCCGGTACCGCCGAAGATAGAGGAGAACAAGAAGATTTTGACTTTATGGCCGGCATTTGTATCCGCTTCAATTTTTTTTCTGAAGGTTAACCATGGTTCTTCTTCACCTAGATTAACAGTTCGCGCCAAGATAGCCGCACCGATGGAAGGGTGCCCGCGAAACCCCATATCAAGGCTAGTTTTCTTCTCATCTTCGCTGTAAAGCACATCGAATAAATGAGCCGCCGCTGGGCACTTTGCCCTGAGAGAACTGTACTCAAAGAAATCTGCGAGTTCAGGGCGTTGTTTCGACATAAAAGGCGACCAGACATGTGGATCGCCCACTGCGATATCAGTTCCAAACATATCGACCTTGCTGGGGTCACCTATCTTTAGTTTTTGGCAGGCCTGATATTGCCTGAGTGTAATAGTAGCGCGTTCCAGGCTGCCATTTGCCCGGTCCGGATCTACAAACAAGCAGTATAGATCCTGTTTTGGCAGCATTCCCATGCCGCAGAGATGGGTCAGTGCCTCAATGCATTTAGCGCCGGTGCCACCGATGCCTATAGCGTAGTAGCTCATCACTTCCTCCGGATAGTTACAATGGTGCGAATTTTACCAGCCGACCCTTATCAAACTTGCTAAAGGCGGGGCGTATTTATAAGAAGGCGGGGAGAAAAGCAAAGTTGAAATATAGTAGCATAGCAAGGCATTTACAGCGTGTAAAGTGTAAGCCGCCCACATGCCTACCTGTGCCTGGCGGGTAAATATTATGGCTGCGGCGTTGGCAGCGATTGGTAAGAAAACAAAAAGAAACCACGTACCTCTCTTGCCTGAATCAGACAGATTGTTTACACGCAAAATCCATTGGCCTAAAATATACCAAAGAATCGAGGCCGAAACAGCCGTTGCGACACCTATACCCGCCCAGTAGCGAAAGCTGTTGAGCCATTGATCAAATCGTACCCCAGCCAGCGGTATAATTGCTTGCGGTAGTATATACTGTTCCTCCAATATTGAAACAATCACAAAATAAAAGAGAAAAGCAACCGAGATCATTCCAAACAGGTTTAGTGCGTGTTTCATGGCGTCTTCCTTGTATTTAGTTGTTCTCAACTTTTTTCAAAATAAAAATAGAGCGTTGCTAATCTTGGTTTATGAACTACAAGATTGCTCCGCCATAGATCAACTAGCAATCGATGCAGATTTAGCGTGGTTGGACCAACAGATACCTTCTTTTTCCCGGAGCCGTTGCTTATTGATTTCTCCATGTCCCATTCATTGATCCAGACCGGGAATTGATATGCCATTGGTTTGGGTCGAATCACGACTTCATAATAAAATAAGCCATCACCTGGCAATAAAGTTGGTCTGAGTTCTGCTCTGACAGCTATTTTGTCTTCAGAGATTTGCAAGTCTGGAAACGTTAACGCTTTCGCTGCCTGAGAATTGGAGAAAAAAGTATCCGGCAAACATTGTGTAGCCGAAATTTCAAAATCGATTGATTTGTGGTCGAATTGCAAGGAAAATTCAGCCGGGCTGTAAGAAAATGTAGAGACGAAAGTTGCGACTTCCGGGTCACCATTGAGCCGAAACTGCTTCACTCTAGGATCAAAATAAATGAACGGGATTAGATTCCGGGCCTCACTTAAGTGGTCAGTGGAGTCAACCATGGCATCAGCGAAAGTGACAGGCTGGTTGGTCAGATATGGCGAATAAACAAGGAATTCATCGACATCAAAGTCCAAACCGGAAGTCTTGAATTGCTCATAGAAATGGATCACATCTACGTACTTTCCCATCATGATGATATAAAACGGCCGGAATGTGCTCTCATCACTTTTGCTTCGATAAGGTGCTGATGGGCGATTGGGTCCAAGATCATAAATGTAGCCATTGAATTCACTGCGTATGCCAAGGATACCAAAAGTGAGGTTCTCAAGGAAGCATTTTTCTTTCAATTTTTTGGTCAGTAAATTCACATCGGATTTATTCTGAAACAAATCAGTCAGAACCAGGCTGATATCTGAGGTTTTTATTCTGTCGATGACTTGCTGAATCCTGGTTATTCTGTTGATCTTGCTGTCGCTATAGAAATTTGGTTCCTTTGCTCGAATGTACTCCCTGCCCTCTAATGGAAGTATCTCATCGCCAAATTTAAAAAATTCCACGTCAGCATGAGCCCAACCACTAATCACGGTGCCTTCTAGCGCTTCGATGGTCTTGCAATATCTTGTATTCGGCCCGGGTTTGACGAAGCCTATCATCGAAAGGGTAGCATCGACATAGATGTGTGCATCGACCTTGGAGGTGAATACTTCCATTGCCATTATTGGAGGCAGAGGAGGTGTCTTTGAGTATTCAGTGCACGAAGTAACAAAAAAACAAAATCCAAGCAAGCTACCTATTATAAACATTTTTTGTTCGTAGTTTTTCAAGACCTAACCCTTATGTTATAGGTTCAGTTGATGTCGTCAGGAGGCACTGTCATTGCACAAAGGCGTGCCGCAAATAATGAAATATTTCTTAGGTTGATAATTCACTGTTTGTGAAAAGACGCTACTCATGAAAATCATCGACAATAAATTATCTCTCTAAATCTGGCTTTACACTGCTTTATTTGCATTGCAAATAACCACAACATCGGCGCACGTTATTCATGGGCACCATGTTATGTTAGTCAACCTGACACATACAGCCGTTCCCCTAAATGGGATACCAGTTTTCTGTGAAATTGTAAAAGACTATGAGAAAATAACTACCGTTGCCGGTAGTTTAGTGTTCTTACGATTGTGGAGTCACCCTGCTCGTCATCATTCGGAGTTCGCAAGAATAGTCGGTAGCAAATTGGGAGCTCTTGGTGACCATGACAATATAAGACAGTGAGGTAATAAAAGCAAGGGAAATTGTTGCGGGACTCTGGTTTGTGCAATTAATTGAGCGTTGACCTTATTTGAATCAGAGTTGGCTTTATGAATGAGTGAGCATTGTTTGATTTCGTATTTGCTTCGGACGCGGTAAGCTTGAAGAATGCAAGGTCGCATCCATAAAATGAAGGGGGCCACAAGTGCTTGTGGGAAAGCTTGACCAGGAAAATTACCATATAGTCAGTTTTTTTGTAAAAGCGATAAAAGTGTGTGGAAAAATTAATCTGTGCTTTGATTGTGGGGGATCACATGGAAGGACGTTTTGACTTGTTTGGGTAAAGCCTAAGCCTTGCGATATTGGCCATTGTTGTCTTAAACAAACTCCTCATCCGGCAATTCGGCTATTTTCTCGGCAAGTTCTACGATGAAAGTTGCTTTGTAGTCCATCATTTCTTCGCCAAAATCTTTGACCAAAAATGAGGCGGCCAATTTTGCCAGATATTGCCGCATCTCTGATTTGGATTCTGCTTCGGGCAGGTCGATGACGATTCTTACCGCCGTGTATACATCAGCGAGATCGTGCGCCACTTGAATGAGGCGAATGGAGGTTCGCAGATTATCTCGCAATTTGTCGTTGTTCGACTGGTCTGAGTTCTTGATGCCCAAGTCCATGTTGTGGTTTCCCAATAGCCAGTAATAGGTTTCTTGTGTTCACTGGCTATTAGATCGGGTCGAGGAATCGGAAACTTGAGCGCCTTGGGGTAGGTGAGTAGCATGTATGTAAATGATTTAACATAGTGTTATGTTGCAATAACTTCGGCGCTGCTATTCTCCAATAATTTTTACCAGCACCCGTTTTTGCCGCCGTCCGTCAAATTCCGCGTAGAAAATTTGTTCCCATGGTCCGAAATCAAGCTTGCCGGCACTAATTGCCACAACCACCTCGCGACCCATGATTTGACGTTTAAGGTGGGCGTCACCATTATCTTCACCTGTGCGATTGTGGCGGTAATGTGAAATAGGTTCGTGTGGCGCCAGTTTTTCGAGCCAGTCATCGTAATCTTCAATCAAACCACTTTCATCGTCGTTTATGTAAACACTGGCGGTGATGTGCATGGCGTTGACCAGGCAAAGACCTTCCTGAACGCCGCTTTCAATTACCAGTGCCACAATTTCAGAGGTTATGTTGAGATATCCTCTTCGCTCTGGAATGTTGAAGCTTAAATGTTGGGTTAGCGACTTCATAATTCTCCTTTAAAAAGATGTATTTAACCTGAAGTAGGGCGTAACACCCTCTGGAGAACGACCAACATCCAGGCGGACGACGAAATTGTTTCGCCAGTTGAGCCAGACGCCAAGGCCGTATGTGGAATGAAGGTTTTTAAACGCAAGCTCGGACCAGTCGTGCCACACGCGACCATTGTCAAGAAATGCGGTGAATATGAGGTCGAACTTGTGCGTCAAATAGCGAAATTGCCGGTACTTGAATCGTAACTCCGTTAACGTTATGAGCTTGAGTTTGTCCTGAAATCTGCGACTTTCGAAGCCGCGCAAGGATTGGCTGCCACCAAGCCCGCGGGTCAAACTGCTGCCTGCGAATTCACCCAAAGCATAAAATGGGGCTGAGCCGGTAATAGATTCAAAAACCGCGCGGTTGGCAAAAATAAGCCGGCCTTGCATCAGGGGTAGAAATTGTGCATTTGAAATCGTAAACCGCTGGAAAGTTACACCGCGACGAAATCCTTGAGGGTCGGCGCCTTCGGTCTCAACTTTAACGTTGGTCCAATTTGGTTCGTAGGAGACCTCACTCAGAGTGCCGCTTGTTGGAAAAATGAGCTGATTTCGTGTGTCCCGCACCAGGCGTAAACTCAAATGAATGCCGGAACCGCCCAAATGGCCAAAGGGACGCGCCAGACCAAGAAATGATTTTTCCTGTCCGTGTTTGAATTGTGGCTGAACAAATTCAAAACCGAGGCCAAACCAGAAAGCAATATCGTTAAATATAGTGCCGATGCCATGCACCGTCATTCTGGGCCGCTTCAAATTATAAATGTAATACTCTTCATCAATAAAATTTTGGCTGTCTTTATCCAGAATTTCTTCTTCGCGTTGACTGTCATTGCCAGGGCCGAAATAATGTGCCTCGAGGTCGCGTTCCCATTCTGCCCGCACCCTGATTCCGAAGCCTGAAGTGGCAAGATTTGGGTAGTGGAAAATCAATTTGTGTTTGTGGCTGCCAAGATGAGACGCGATCATCTGCAGATCCAACCGGTAGCGATACGGACGATGATCGCTCGCCTTGACCACGGCATGGAACCCAAAATTCATGCCGGTCCGGAAGTCCAGATAGCCCAATGGTACCACCTGGACGGAATGCGGTTTGCCGAAAATATGCTTATCATGGTGATTGAGTATGGTCCTGGCAGCTCGCCGAAGCAGTCCTTCTTTTTTAGTCTCTTCACCCTTTTCCTGCAGAATTGCTGATTTAGTTGCCGGGAAAACAGGTTGACCGCCAGAGCAAAGCAGGCACAAAAGAAGAGCGCAAAGTACAAATATATTTTTTCGCATAATTGTGTTCTCTTTTTGTTCGTTCATGTCATCCTTGGTTTGGCTTTTCTGTTAAGGCCGGCTAAGAAGACTTCATTGCCTGCCGGCAGACTGCCGAATTTGGTTTGAAATCGGTGCATTTGTTTTTTGAAAACCGCCTCAGTGTTGTCGGTCACCATCCAGCGTAATAGCAATGGCGAGGTGGTCTGCAATTGCGGTAAAATGTTTTGTTCGAATTGCAGTATCCCGGTTTGAAGGTTGGTCGCATAGCCATAGTAAAACATAGCGCTTCTTCCTTTTGGGTATTTTAGCAGACATTGTGCTACCCTGAGCTGGAAAAGACCCGCTTCTTTTGGGATTGTGAGTTCTTTGCTGCCTGCTTCAATCCAATTTCCATAACGCATAATCAGTCCATCAATTATCTGGTTCTAGTGGGTACAATTAGCATCGATCATGCGCAAGATAACGATTCGTCAAGGATAATACACAGATTTTTGCTAACATGATTTGCAAAATTTCGTGAAATAGAATTTAACTTACTAACCTGAATAATTCACAGCACCCTTATCATTCAGCAGAAATTTGGTTAATTTACAGTAGTTTACCAAGCTAACAAGACGCCTCCTGAGTGACAATCCGGTGCATGACGTTTGACCTTAAATTGTGAATTTAGGAATTAATCGGTCTATTAAACAAAACGTTTGAAATCACCTTCTTCTTTGCTGAAATTACTTTTTGATTTTGGGTTCTAATTCTCCTGTGCAGAAAGCTTGTGACACCTTTCTTGGGGCGCGTGCTGATTATTGTTTGCCCAGGTGAATACTGTTAAAATAGGTGGATGACCCGAAAAATCCAAGCAGTTCTTTACAAATCAATAGGTTAATTTTTTATAATCTCATACATAGGAGGAACAAAATACCGATTAGATCGATTAGAGAAAATAGTGAATGAGATTCAGAAGAACATGTAACAACATTGAAACACTTTTTGGCAAAAAGTGAAACTGACATCTACACTACAATTAATACCTAGTTCCTGTCCTTGTGTTTACCTGGAAGAAGCGAGTTTACAATGAAGAAGAAATTTATGTCCCGGAGTTTGAGCCGTATTACCATTTTTGTTTTTATTTCTGCCCTCATTATCCCATTCATGCCTGTGCATGCCGAGGGCGTCGATGCGCTAAAACCAGAGGCGAAACACGCACTCTCCGGACGGGTCGTCGCAAAGCTGCTGCGGCAATTCCATTATAACCACCAACAAATGAGTGACGAAATTTCTTCTGAGATGCTGGATCTTTATGTCGAGCAGTATGATCCGAACCGTCTTTACTTTCTGGCCTCTGATATCGAGAAGTTTGAGCAATTCAGGTTTACTCTTGATGATGATATTCGCGATGGCAACGTTGATGCTGCCTATATCATTTTTAATACACTTACCTCGAGAATTGAGCAACGCTTGTTTTTTGTGAAAAACAGATTAAAGAAAGAATTTTATTATACAATAAACGAGACATATCAATTGGATCGCACCGAACAGCCCTGGGCTCAGTCTGTTAAAGAACTTGATGACCTCTGGCGAAAAAAACTCAAAAATGAGGCGTTGAATCTGAGACTGGCCGGCAAGGACTGGCCCGGTGCACAGACAACATTGAATAAGCGCTACGAAAATCTCGAACGCAGGATTGCTCAGTACAAGTCAGAAGATGTTTTTCAGAATTTCATGAATGCGTTGTCGGAAACGTATGATCCACACACGAGTTATTTTTCACCAATTTCGTCTGAGAATTTTGGCATTGATATGAGCCTGTCGCTAGAAGGTATCGGTGCCCAACTTAGTGCGGATGGTGATTACACGAAAGTGGTCAGAATTATTGTTGGTGGGCCGGCTGATAGAAGTAAGGAGTTGCAGGCAAATGATAAGATAATCGGGGTCGCTCAGGGGTTGGAAGAAAAAATGGTCGATGTCATCGGGATGCGCCTGGACGATGTCGTGCAGAAAATCCGTGGGCCAAAAAATTCAATTGTTCGCCTCGAAGTAATTCCAGCAGACGTTCCCGCTGGTGGGCCGACCAAAGAAATTATTCTGGTTCGCGACAAAGTGGTTCTCGAAGAGCGAGCCGCGCAAAGCGATACGGTTGAAATTGAGCAAGATGGCAATCTTTTCAAGTTGGGAGTCATCACGCTGCCTTCATTTTATGTTGATCTGGAAGCCCAGCGTCGACATGATCCAGATTTTAAAAGTACGACTCGCGATGTACGTCGATTAATTGGTGAATTAGAAGAGGCCGGAATAGATGGACTGATTATCGACTTGCGGCGAAATGGCGGTGGTTCATTACAGGAGGCCATTGAGTTGACCGGACTTTTTATCGAGGATGGCCCGGTTGTTCAGGTCAAGAGTTACGTTGGTTCCAAGAAGGTTGAATCCGACCCGGATCCATCAATCACCTATTCCGGACCGCTGGCAGTCCTCGTTGGCAGGTTCAGCGCATCGGCTTCAGAGATCTTTTCTTCGGCCATTCAGGATTACGGCCGGGGTCTTGTTGTTGGCAACCAAACTTACGGCAAAGGCACCGTACAAAATCTTCTTGGCCTGAATCGGTTCATCAAGTCGAATGATGAGAAGTATGGTCAATTGAAGGTTACTGTGGCCAAGTTTTATCGAATTACAGGTAGTTCCACGCAACATCGAGGCGTTATTCCGGATATCAGCTTCCCCTCGATTTACAATGAAATGGACTTCGGTGAGGACAAGCAGATACATGCTTTGCCATGGGACGAAATTTCGCCTGCAATGAGCTGGAAACAGGGTTTGGGCGCAAGGGAATACGATCAAGTTTCGATGTTTCTGTCGAAGCTGAGGTTAAACTCAAAAAAACGGACAGCGAAGAATCGAGAGTTTAAATATATCCAGGAGGATATTGACGAGTATATTCTGGAAAAAGATCGCAATGCCATTTTTTTGAAAGAATCGGTGCGTAAGGCAAAGCGTGATGAGACTGAAAAACGCCGTTTTCTTAGAGCTGATAAAAGGCGTGCGGACAAGGGTTTTGCGCCTCTAAAAGAGGGTGAGAAGATACCGGCTGAGGACAAGGCGCCTGATGCAATTCTTAACGAAAGTAAGCGTATCCTGTCTGACTTGATTTTCCTTTCGAACCCGGATAAAGCCGCGTACATTGCAAAGACCGGTAAAAAGACCAATCTTGAGAATGAGGGTAAATCCACAACCGTACGAACCGATTCAGAAAAGAAAAACCGAAAATAGCATTGTGTTGGGAAGAGCCAAGAGTTTCAGGCTTTTCCCAACACTTCCTGCCTTCTGAGATGTCCTTGCCTTACCTGTGTCTCTCGATTTTTCTTGACATCGCAATGATTATTGCATAACTTTGATGGCTGCTTTTTTTAAGCGAACTAATTGGCCTTAGTCATGCATACAGTCAGCAAACATGAGGTTCGGCCTCTTTCCGCAGCCGGTTTGTTTTATCCGGCAGACCCTGTCAAGCTCTCCAGGCAAATTGATACATTTTTGGAACGAGCTGATACCGAAAAACCGGCAGGGACAATTAGAGGGATTATCTCTCCGCATGCGGGTTATGCATACTCAGGTCAAGTTGCGGCAGCGGGTTACAGTTGCCTGCAAGGTCTGCACTTCGATGTAATTCTGGTTATTTCCCCCAGTCATAACGAAAGTTTTCCTGGTGTCTCCGTTTTTACAGGAAAGGGATATGAATCGCCAGGTGGGTTGGTGCCGATTGAGGCTGAATTCTCAAACGCGCTGGTGAAAAGTTGCCCACTCATTCATTCTTCCTGGCAAGGCCATCGGAACGAACATGCTTTGGAGGTGCAATTGCCTTTTCTTAAAAAAACGCTTGACTATTTTGAGCTTGTCCCTATCGTAATGGGAGAACAGAACCTGGATACTGCAGTTGCTCTTGGTCAGGCACTTGCAGAAGTGTTGGAAGGCGTTTCCGCCCTTATTGTTGCCAGTTCCGATCTTTCACACCGGTTTCCATATCCGGTTGCGTGTGCCTTGGATCATACTGCTGCAGAAATCATTGAAGCATGTGATGAAAATAGATTTGTGGAGGCTTTGGAAAAAGGAGAATGCCAGGCATGTGGTTGGGGCCCGATTATTTCAGCACTGGTTGCATGTAAATATGAGGGCGCTGATTCTGTCAGGGTATGTCAGTACCAAAATTCTGGGGATGTAACCGGTGACCACTCGAGCGTTGTCGGGTACCTTTCAGCTTTGCTCTATAATGATAGAATTGAGCACAGGAGGTAATTCTCTTGGCGGATTTTGATCTCGGCTATGAACTGCAACTGAATGAGCAAGCGCGGTTGCTCGAATTTGCCAGAAACAGCATTGAGGCGAAACTGCACAAGGTTGCTTTGCCTGTTTTTTCATCCGATTCAGCAAGACTGCAGGTTAAGTGTGGCACTTTTGTAACCTTGACCAAATGTAGAAATTTACGTGGGTGCATTGGGGGTGTTAAAGCGGTAAAACCTATGTGTCTTGCTGTCCAGGCGGCCGCACTCTCTGCCGCCTTTGAAGATCCGCGTTTCCCGCCTTTGGAATTGAGCGAACTGCCCGCAGTGGTCATTGAAGTATCTGTGATCACATTGTTACAGACAATTGAATCTATTCTACAAATCAAAGTTCGGGAGCATGGCCTTTTCGTGAAGCTTGGTAAAACCCATGCGGTGTTATTGCCGCAAGTCGCCGTTAGAAACGATTGGAGCAGGGATACATTTCTGGAGCAAGTGTGTTTAAAGGCGGGCTTGACCGGGAGCGCATGGCACGATCCGGATATGAAAATCATGACTTTTGAGGCACAGGTATTTCGCGAGACCGGGTGAACAATGAAAGGTAACGATTACTCTGAAAAAGCGGGATGACACGATTGTGCAACTCAGAACGCGCATTGAAGTCGAGGAGCTTGAAGAGCAAATGCTCGCGCCACATGCGCGCAAAAGCCGTGATGCACACACAACACGACGCCACGATGAAGAGGAGCATAATTATCGCACCAGTTTTCAGCGTGACCGTGATCGTATTATTCACTCACGTTCTTTTCGCCGTCTCAAACATAAGCGCCAGGTTTTTCTTACCTCAGAAAGCGACCATCACCGGACCCGGCTCACCCATACTCTTGAAGTTTCACAGTTATCGCGGACCATGGGCAGAGTGTTGGCTTTAAACGAAGATTTGATCGAAGCAATCGCATTGGCACATGATCTTGGACACACGCCTTTTGGGCACTTGGGTGAAGTAATTCTCAACGACATCATGACCGGAGCAAAAATGTTTGTTGGTCAGGGCAAAGCCATTAATGCTGGTGGGTTTAAACATAATTACCAAAGCGTCCGTGTTGTAGATAAACTGGAAACAAAGTATGCTTTCGAAGGGCTCAACCTCACAGCACCGGTTCGCGAAGGCATATTAAAGCATACCGCCCTGAAGCGTGGTCAGTTTGAATACCCGGATTTTGAATACCAAGGCCTTTGTTTTGACTGGGATGCTGCTTTAACCCTTGAGGGTCAAGTTGTGGCTATTTGTGATGAAATCGCCCAGAGAACCCATGATCTGGAGGATGGGATCCGTGCCGGTCTTGTTGAGATCGGTGCAGTTCGTCAGCTTGACATTGTTGAACGAGTCGAAAAGAATTTTGATCTGGCTGATTGTCCTGATAAGAATAGTATTCATTATGCAGGCTTGCTGGTTCGGGGGCTTATTAATTTTTTAGTAAATGACGTTCTCCAGGTTACCGCCCAAAATATTGGTAAATACCAGTCAGAAGTTGGGCGTTTGTGCGAGTTTGATCGGGAACTTGTTAAATTCAGCCCGAAAATGGATACCCTGCAAAAACAACTCAACAAGTTTATTTATAAAGAAATTATTCACTATTCACGTGTGCGGTGGTCAGATGAACTGGGCAAGGAATTGCTTTTCAGGCTATTCGAGGCATATTTTTTGGATTATCGACTTTTGCCCGAATATCTCTTGCAGGAAGGTTTGGAATCAGACGTAGCTCAAATGCAAGAAGCCACTACATTTTTTCGTACCGTGTGTGATTATGTTGCCGGAATGACCGACCACTTTGCAGTCCGTGAAGCCAGGCGTCTTGCTCAGTTAGGAAAGTTAAAAATTGACGATTTGAATATCGAGTCTGCGCTTGGAATTTAACCATTTTCACCTGCCTTTGAATATCAAAATAGAGAATCTGAGTTTCCGATACAACAGACATAGCGAGATCGGTACTGCCGTTCTTGAGGATATAAATCTGAGCGTTCGAGCAGGTGAGCTGGTGGCAATTATTGGCTTGTCCGGTTCCGGGAAAACAACCCTGTTGCAGCACATGACCGGTCTTTTGCAACCGGATTCCGGTCGAGTTCTGGTTGATGGAAAGGATATTCACAGCAAAAACGTATCTTTAAGTCAGCTTCGCCGGCGCCTTGGTCTGGTTTTTCAATTTCCGGAAACACAGCTTTTTGCTGAAACTGTTTTTGATGATATTGCCTTTGGCCCACAGAATCTCGGCCTTGATGCCTCGCAAGTGGCATCCCGCGTTAACGCTGCATTGCTGACCGTTGCACTGAACCCGCCGGATTTTATTGATCGCTCACCGTTTCAATTGAGTAGTGGTGAAAAACGTAGAGTCGCCATTGCAGGTGTGCTTGCAATGAATCCGGAATGTCTGGCTCTTGATGAACCGACCGCCGCACTTGATTCTACCGGAATATTGGCTATTTCCCATTTTCTGAAAGCGTTTCATGCCTCGGGAAAAACGGTTATTCTCGTTTCACATAATATTGACCTTATCGCGAGATTGGCAACGCGTGTGGTGGTCTTACGTGCGGGGCAACTTTGTTACGATGGCGATGTTGAAACCTTATTATGCCACCAGGATATTCTACAACAGGCCGGCTTTGCGTTGCCTCGGGCACGTTGTGTGGTTAATTATCTTGTTGAACTCGGTTTGGCCAACAAGCGCAACCTCATTTCTGTGGAGCAAATCAAACTTCACCTGACAGAAATTGCAACGACTGTTTCAAAACAATCCATTGGATGATAACTTACCATTTTCCTTCTTTCGGTTTCTCTGGCATCATCTGCAACACAATCGTTTACTTTTTTCCTATAAAATACCCGACTTTTTAGGCCGCTACGCTAATATTTACCTGTAGATAGTAAATGATTCTGCCTGAGTAAAACTGGCGGAAATTTAGTTGTGAAAGTTTGTTATTAGGCAACTCCTTGTGCTGGCACAAAAATTGCTAGTTCGCCACGAGATTCATCACCAAATCCGTAAAAAAAAAGACAAGTCATAATGGAGCTAATATATTAGTTGCTCGTTTGTGGTTTAATTGTCAATATTCATCACGTACAACATGGGATTCATTTTAAGATGTCAGCAACTTTGGTCGATAATTACGTGGGTAAGATTTCGAATACTGATGTAATGGAAGAAATTAGAAGACTTATAATGAATGGCGACAATGGCACTCCGGCCTCAAACGGGTGGGAAGGCAAAAAGTTCGGATTTGATTTTCACTATCCATTGGTGAGTCGAAGCCCCGAAATTAAGGGAATTTTCAGTGTTATCAAAAAGGTGGCAAAAAGTAATGCGACCATTCTGATTCACGGTGAAACCGGAACAGGAAAGGAGCTGATTGCCAGCCTCGTCCAGTTTATCAGTGACAGAGGGGACAAACCATTTGTCACAGTTAATTGCGCTGCTTTACCGGAAAATTTACTGGAATCGGAATTGTTTGGGCATGAGAAAGGGGCATTTACCGGCGCCTATCAGTCCCGAATTGGCAAATTCGAGCAGGCGAACGGCGGCACGCTCTTTCTTGATGAAATAGGCGACATGCACATTGCTACCCAGGCAAAAATTTTACGTGTGATGCAAGAGCAGGTGTTTAGTCGTGTTGGCGGTAACAAGGATATTGAAGTTGATGTTCGTGTTATTGCTGCGACAAACAAGAATCTTGTTGAGGCAATGGAAGAAGGCAGTTTTCGCGCCGATCTTTATTACCGCCTGAATGTCGTGACGCTAGACATTCCACCTCTCCGTGAACGTAAAGAAGATATTCAACTCATAGCTGATTTTTTCGTACGAAAATTCTCTCAAGAAATCCGCAAAGAAGTTGCAGGATTTCAAGAGGAGACCAAGGCGCTGATTCAGAACCATTCTTGGCCTGGAAATATTCGGGAATTGAAAAATCTGATTGAACGCGCAGTCTTGGTTGCAGATGAAGGGGAAGAGATTACCCCGGAAGATCTGGCAATGTTAGGCAAAGACTATTTTGCCGCCGGTGGCCGGGATCGTCGTCGCGGCTCTGATAGTGATTTGGTCAGCTTCAGTACATTGAATCTGGAAACAATTGAGAAGGAAACAATTCTCAAGGCGCTGCAGATGAGCGAATGGGTGCAAAAAGATGCTGCCGGTCTTCTTGGTATCTCACCCAGGGCACTAAACTACAAAATAAATCAGCACGATATTACCCACCCATCCTGGAAGAAAAACAATTAGTTTTTCTTTATAGACCAATGAAAAGGCCAGCCGGTGTGCTGGCCTTTTTTGTTTCCCAAAACCTATTACTTAACTGAAATACCTTCATGTAATCCAGTTGGAACAACCGCTGATATTTAAGTATTTCTTATTAGCATAAGTTATTTGTAAATAATAGTTTGTGATGAATGTTTTGCTGTGGCACAACCTTTGCTTAATGCCTGAATCGCTGAAGGTGATTTGGAATTCAAAGGAGAAATAGAATGGCAACGAATGCTTCAAAAGTTATGGCAGCTTCCTTCGCACTGATGATATTGCTGTTGGCGTTTTCAGCGTCTTTTGCAAGTACTGTCACGGTATCGTGGGACGCGAACACCGAAAGTGACTTGGCTGGATATAATATATATGTTGGTGAGTCCTCCGGCACTTATACCGGTGTTGTTGATGTTGGCAGTGCTACCCAGTTTTCCTGGAGTAGTTTGGAAAGTGGCAAGACATTTTATTTTGCGGTAACTGCATACGACTTTTCCGGCAATGAGAGTGGTTTTTCAGTGGAAGTGAATGCGACGCCAGGTGGCTCCGGTGGTAACCCTCCCGAGTTGGTCAGCATTACTGTGCGTGGTGAAACACAGTTGGATGTTGTTTTTTCGGAACCGTTGAACAGGGATTCAGCCCAGAAAACCGGGAATTATTCAATCAGTAATGGTATAAACGTTCTGGGTGCTGTAATCGACGGCAACCAGACAATGGTGCATCTGGTTACAGCCGCACACCAACATGGACAATCGTATGTGCTTTCTGTGAGTGGTGTTGCTGATCTTGATGGCGTTGAGATTCTTTCCGGCAGTTCGAAGAGTTACACAATTCCTAACCCGGGTGGGGATGCCACGCCACCGCAGATAAACAATGTTGTGGTGGTAGATGCAAATCACCTGGATGTCGTATTCAGTGAGGCTGTTAGCCAACAGCACGCTGAAAACAAAAGTAATTTCGACATTAATAAGGGCGTTAATGTTTTGCAGGCTTCGCGTATATCAAATCAATCGGTTGTACGCTTGACTACTTCGGCTCACCAGAATGGTGAGACTTATCGATTGACGATTAACAACATTCGTGATTTGGCGGATAATGCCATCGTTTCAAATAGCTCGTTTAGTTACGATGTAAGTATTAGCACGGTTGATAACACCGCGCCACAATTGCTGTCTGTCGTGGTCAATGGCGGGACACAAGTTGATGCGAATTATAGCGAGCCTGTTGAAAAAAGCTCTGCGGAACGAAAAACAAATTATGTAATTTCACCGAGTGTTGAAGTGCTTGGTGCAATTCTTGATGACAATCAAACCACAGTTCATCTGATTACGGCCA
>JAJDAG010000205.1 GCA_029262005.1 Candidatus Zhuqueibacterota bacterium
TGTCATTTCTCGCTGAGAAACAACAAATATTGGATGTCTGGCTTCACGACCTCGTTACCGAGGATCTGTGGGAAGTGCCTTTTTTGCTTGGTTCAAATCGCCTCGACAAGCTTGAAAAATTTATGCTTGAACCGGCCAATAACAGTCTGTCAAAACTGACGGTGGCAACGGCCCTGGTACAAATTGGGCTTCACTTTCCTGAGAAAAGAAAACAGGTGTGTTCAATTTTTCAGACGGTGCTCATAAAAGTCAATGAAGATCCTGATTTTGTTGGTCTCATAGCCAGTGAACTTTTGGATCTTCTGGATCCTGCATTGAAACCAGCTATTCTTCAAGCGCTTGATGAAAACAATGTCTGGAGAGGCATTTTGAGTGCAGAAGACGTGGAATTAAACTACAGACGCAACAACAAACGCATGCTGAAAACATTGAATATTGCCGAACGATACGAGCATTTTAGACAGCACACTTATTTCTCGAGACGAGGAAAGGAGTTGCCGGAACAGTTAGAGAAGCAAGACGCACTGGAGAAATTTACGAAAGAGTAAAAGAAGCGGCTGGAAAATCTCCCCATTTTGACAAGCGGCCAAACTGTCTTAACCGGCAAACTTACAAGCGCAAGCCACCGGGAGTCCTCCCGAAGTCCTTTGATTTTGACGCACCCAAAGGACTATGAAGCATCCGCCAATCTCGTATTTGAAAACTCCTCACTGTTACCGTAAGTTGCTTTTTTCTCCTGTGACCAGATGCGGCACTTTACTCAATTGCCAATCCAGCACCAAACCCCGGGCAGTAAGCCTGGCGTTTTCCCTGGAGTAAATTTTTTCCAGGAGAAATAACGCGGGTTCGTAACTCAATGCCCCTCCGACCGAAGTAACAAATTTCCCATCCACAACAAAGTTAACATCATACTTGACATCCACTTTCGGGAACATCTGTGCCAGTTCATTGCGGTCAGCCGGGAAGGTGGTGGCCGTGCGTCCGTTTAGTGCGCCGGTAGCTGCCAACGGAAAGGCGCCATCGCACAAAGTGAGTACATAACGCGCTTGCGCTGCCGTTTCCTTTATCCAACGCATGTATGGGCCGTCTTTTAAGTCTGAATTCATACTGTTTTCAGCGCTGGGAATGACCAGAATATCCACTGTCGGCGCCTTTGCAAATGAATAATGCGGCGTGATTGTTATGCCTTCAAACGTCGTGAAGGGCAGACCGTCAGGGGAGACAATAAACGGGCGAATGTAGTGCGTTGAATCGCGGAAAACGCTGTGATGTAAAATGTCATAAGGCGCCATCAATTCAGAATTATAGACGCCATCTTTACACAGAAAGGCAGCGTTCAATATTTGTCGGTCCTGGTTTGATTGGGCGTCTGTCTGAGCGCAAAGGAGCATGTAAAATATGAGCACAGTAAGGGCGTTGAGCAGTGGTTTCATTTAAGAGACTCCGCATAATAGCGTTGGAAATCGGTCGGGTCAAAGGTTGATTTCTCCTGCCCGCATTTTTTTAAGTAATCAGCGATTTCGTACTCGGCAGGCACCTGCAGGCCCACGTTTTTCAGTTCATCTGTTTTTCTAAAGACAACATCCGGTTTGTCGTCAAACAAGATTTGGCCCTGATTCAGCACGAGCAAGCGCTTGCAGTGCAGAGCTTCTTCCGGATTTTGTGTGATGAGAATAGTACTGATGGGTGCGTGGTCGTCCTTGACCGGCTGCCTGTGTAAATCTGCAATCAATGAAAGAACGAGTTGCTGGTTGGCTGGATCCAGCAGGGATGTCGGCTCATCAAAAACTACGATTTGTGGTGACATTGCCATAACTGCAGCCAGGGCCAGGCGCTGCATTTCACCACCGGAAAGCAAGTGGGGCGCATGTTGACGATATTGGGTCAAGTTGAATTTGTCGAGCATGTTGTCCACGATGGCGTGCATGCGATTTCTTTCGATTCCGAGGTTTTCAAGGCCAAAAGCGATCTCGCGTTCTACGGTTGCAGACACAATTTGATTCTCAGGGTTCTGAAAAACAATACCTACCTGTTGTCGGATCCCGATTATTTGTGTTCTGTCTTTGGTGCTCTCGCCGTTTATGTGCACATCTCCCTGTGTGGGTAAAAGCAGGCCGTTCAGGCACCTGGCAAAGGTTGTTTTGCCTGCGCCATTGGGCCCTATCAGCGCCACTGATTCGCCTGCTTTGATGCTTAAATCAATGCCGTTGAGGGTTGATTGTGCACTGTCGGCCTGTTCGTAACTGAAATGTAGGTTTGAAATCTGCAGCATCTGTTTGGCGTTGACCGTTGACTTACCCCCTCTAACATTTTGTTGAATAGCGCTTGATTTGCACGACTCAAGAGAGGATTTTTATTTCTTAACTATGGTAACCCTGTCAGAGTCTAACTTCACTGCGACGCATGAAATGTTAGTGTCTAATATAGAAAGTCTGAAGGTAGTTACAACTTGAAAGACGGTCATCATGACTTGAAATCATGTTTCCGGGCAACCGTTTCCCTCTCGTTCAAAACTGGAGTTTTAAAATCAATGAGATTTGATGAATTTACTGCATTCGTTTTTGAGCAACTTGAGCATTATCTTAATAAAGAACTGCATTTGATGGCTGATTTTGTCTCCGGATATGAACTGCTATGATGATAGAAAATCAGGAGTGGTGAACATTTCAAATATAGCGCGATGCCGAAATATCTGATGCGGATATTCGCACCGGTCAGTCACCTATACATAAAAATACATACAATGGCTCCGCATAAAATCGTTGATGAAGACGATATTTATTTTACCACACATACCATTGTTGATTATCTGCCAGTCCTTACTGAAAGCAACAATTTTGCACTTCGCTCGCAGGTGATTTTATGCTTAGAAGGCATGGGAGTGAAGAGGTATTTCGAAAAAAATAATGAAATTAAACAAAAAAGTAAAAAGAAGTTGACCTTCACTGAAAATAGTTTAAATTAATCACAGATGTTATTACGAAAATAATATATTGATTGCGGTTTAAGTGAGCGGTATTCGATGTTTTAGATGTAGCATTTGTGACCAGCCATTTTTTGATTCAAAAGCCAGCTTATTCCATCCGGTAAATTGTTAAACCAGAACACTTGACTTTGCTCCAGCGCTGTTTGAATTTCTTTTATAATTTACTCAGGTAATCAGTATTTGACTTTCAGCGGAGGAAGGAATATGTCAGATTTTATTTTTGGCAAGAGTCGGATTATGTCGGATCTGCAGACTGTTGTTAAAAAGGTTGCTGCTTCAGAATTACCAATATATCTCGAAGGAGAAACAGGGACAGGAAAATCTTTGCTGGCCAGGGAAATTCATAATTTAAGTGCTTTCAATAACGGCTTATTTGTTTCTCTAGATTGTGCTTCAATTTCACCTACACTCATTGAAAGTGAACTTTTTGGTCATGAAAAGGGCGCGTTTACAGGGGCAACAGAAACAAAAAGTGGACTTTTTGAAATGGCCTGTGGTGGTACAGTATTTTTAGATGAAATTGAGAATGTAGATTTATCCTTTCAAGCCAAACTGTTGAGGGTTATCGAAGAAAAAAAATTTCGACACATTGGTGGGGTTAAGGAGATAGAGGTATTTTTTAGAATCATAACAGCGAGCAATGCACCTATTGAACAGAAGATAAAACAAAAATTATTTCGCAAGGATTTGTATTATCGCCTTAAGGGGACTAAATTATTATTACCACCGCTCAGAGAAAGGAGAAGTGACATTGCAAGTTTAGCCACCCATTATTTGCATAAATATAATTTCAGCTATGGTTGTAAGAAACGTTTTTCAAAAGATGTAATGTCACATATCGAGAACTATTCCTGGGGTGGCAATGTTCGGGAGTTGATCTATACAATTGAAGAAGCTGCAATAAAAGCAAATGACGAGATAATTTATTTAGAAGATTTTTCTCTGGACTATCAAAAGGATCTCATCATATCGTCGAGCAGACAAAATCAATATAGTTTGGAAGAAATGGAAAAAAAATATATTGAAGTTATATTAAAATCAGTTACCTATAATAAAACGAGAGCGGCTAAAATTATGGGAATTGGATTAAATACATTATACCGGAAGATTAGCAAGTATGAAATACTGCTTGAGGAGGTTATTTAAGAGTACCGTTTCTATTTTGACATATTAGAGTAAATAACTTATTACCAAATAGTTAAAAGAAATAATTATAAAACCCTGCCATTTTGGAAGGGTTTTTTTAGTATATATTTTACATATACTTATGCTGCTTACAGCACAAAACCCCTTCCATTATGGAAGGGGTTTTGTGCTTATAACAATACCTTAAAAAAGTTATTTGACGGCGTAATAGTAAATAGAGTTCTTAAAAAACAAACTGTTATAAACCATTAACAATAATGTTCACAAAATTGGCATAGAAATTGTCAGACAATGCAAGCATAATTGCTATGGCATTTTGGACATGCGTTTTTTTCCTGTCTAAAGGTGCTCTTTGTCGCATTTTTTTAACACTGGAAGGAGGTGAAAGAATGAATGTATTTGTGAATACGCCGGATGTTGAAAGAAATGTTTTCATCGATCCATCGCCGATGTCTCTAAGTCGAATGACTGAAGCGCAAATGGAGAATCAACATGGCGGTGCTATTTTTGTTATTGTTATTGTCGCGTGTGGCGGGCGCTTAGGTGCAGCAACCGTCATAACTGTAGGGACAGCGGTTGTAACCGTTATTGACTGATGTGACGTTGAAGAGTGGCTCATTGTATTTTAATGACGACACTTCAACTATTCCGGCTTTACTGTTCGATCATTCCAAACTAAAATTTACTTTCATAACTTGATGCTTAAGGAGTAATACTATGAAAACCATGGCTAGTTCTATGGAAGTTGAAAGGAATGTTTTTATCGATCCATCGCCAATGTCTCTAAGTCGAATGACAGAAGAGCAAATGGAGAATCAACAAGGTGGTGCTATTTTCGTTATTGTTATTGTCGCTTGTGGTGGTCGCTTAGGCGCGGCAACCGTCATAACAGTAGGCACAGCAGTTGTAACCGTAATTGATTGATGAGTCGTGAGGTGTAGCTCATTGAGTTTTAATGACTACACCTCAACTATTCAGGCTTTATTTATTCGAACATAACAAGCTGCAATTTATTTTTTTAACCTGATGTTTAAGGCGGATACCATGAAAACTTTGAAGAGTTCACTGCAAGTTGAAAGGAAGATTTTTATCGATCCATCGCCGCTGTCTTTAAATCGAATGACTGAAGAGCACATGGCAAATCAATATGGCGGCGCTATTTTTGTTATTGTTATTGTCGCTTGCGGTGGTCGCTTAGGCGCAGCAACCGTCATAACAGTTGGGTATGCAATCGCAACCATTGCAGACTAATTTTCCATGCAATCAGGTCTTCGAGGCCGGTGCAATATGTTTAAGTCTGCGCCTCAGGCCGATATAAAAACATTATCGAAAATATTGAGGAAACGTAGATGCAAAAAAATATAATTTTGGTTCAACCAGCATCGCTAAACGGTTCAGATCATCATATACGCGAACGATACTCCTACCCACCAATGGGACTGTTAAATATCGCCGGTGTGTTAAAAATGCACGGTTACCAAACTTCAATACTTGATTTTTTTCGCGAAGACTATAGTACCAGACAAAAGTTTATCGACAAACTTAAGAGTATCTCCCCGGAACCTCTGGCAGTTGGTATCGGCACTTATACAGTTTCTATTGAAGAGGCTTACAAGATAGCAAAAGTGGTTAAGTCCATTTTTCCAAAAACCAAAATTATATTTGGTGGCGTTCATGTTACGTTTTGTTACCATGAGGTCATTAAGAATGAATACGTTGATTTTGCGATTCGCAATGAAGGTGAGAGCTCAATCATTGAACTCCTTGAGCATATTAAACACCCTGTAGAGTATCCGGCCCAGAATATTCACGGAATTTCCTTTGTCGATAAGAGTGGAAAAACTGTTAATACGCCTTCACGTCCATATTTACAGAACCTGGATACTTTGCCAATACCCCCTTACGATTTATTGTCATTCCCGCGCGGCAGAAAAGGTAAAAATAGTTTTATTTTTATGACCAGCCGCGGTTGTCCGGGTGATTGTGTATTTTGTGCATCTCGTGCGATGTCCGGAAAACGATATCGATTTCATTCTGCCGAATGGTTAATCAGTATGGTTTATTATTACTATAAATTGCATGGATTTTACCAAATGGGTGTGATGGATGATACGTTTCTGGTCAGCAAAAAGCGGTTGCTGAAGTTTTGCAAATATTTAAAGCAATGTAAAATTGACGTAGCCTGGAGTTGTAAGAGCAGGGTTGATACTATCAAAGAAGACACCATGAAGGTTCTTAAGGACAGCAGATGTACGGCCATTCATATTGGCATCGAAAGCGGTGATGCTGATGTTTTGGAAGCAATCGACAAAAAAATCTCCCTTGATAAAATTTTCACGGCGCTTAAATTGCTGAAAAAATATGATATTCGCCCGGAATGTTCGTTTATCCTCGGTCATCATTGTGACACATTGGAAAGTATAGAAAAAACCATCATCCTGGCCAAGGCAATTCGGGATAACAATATCGGCTATGCGATTTTTGGTATTTCCACACCATTCCCGGGAACTCCCATTTATAATTGTGCAGACACTTTCGGGCTTAAATTCATTACAAAGCAGTGGAGTAAGTTCGATTTAAATACGCCAATTTATTACACTGACAATTTTTCAACATCTGACATCAAGAAAGCACAATATCATTTTGATGTGGAAAGTAAATACAGTGAGCGTGGATTTGATCTTTCAGGAAAAAATTTATCCGATTTTAAAGGCCAAATAAGTCAATTCGTAACCGATGTAAAAGCCATTGTAAATGAGGTGACAGTCCAATGATTAATCATAGCACAGATAAAATAAAAATTGCTGCAGCGCCGCAAATTCGTGAATATGTCAATGGAACGGTCATATATCTGATGCCTGAAAAAGTTAATTGGCTTAAAACCAGTACAACCGGGAAATGGATTTTTGATCAACTTGCGGGAAAAAAACATACTGTTGATGAATTAATCGACACTACTTCGGAATATTATAATTTACCAAAGGAAGTCGTGGCAGAACCCACCACAAAATTGGTTGAGGAGTTTGTTACCAACGGATTTGCTTGCATCGATGGGATGCAAAAAACAAATACAAGCTCCATGGTAGATATAGATGATTTGAGCTTACAACAACTTTGGATTAATATCACCAGCCATTGTAACCTGGATTGTTTGCATTGTTTTGTACCGGACACAAAATTGAAGGGAGAACACATATCGCTTAAGTTAATCAACAAGCTCATGCGGCAAGCAAGCAAACTAAAGGTTCAGCAATTGGTTTTTTCTGGTGGTGAGCCAATGCTTCACCCTGATCTCGCAGAGATGTTGGAGACTGCCAAGGGAAAATATCAATTTATCACAAAATTGATTACAAATGGCTCTATCCGAAAAAGAGAGCTGCTAACAAAAATAGTGCACTCAATAGATGACATTCAGGTTTCAATTGATGGCGTAGATGAAAAAACACATGATGCACTGCGCGGCAAAGGTTCCTATAAAAAAATAGGTGAATTCTTCGAAATTTTAAATGAAATTGCCCCTGACAAGGTAACCGGCATTTCTTTTACGCCGCTTCCTGACAATCTAAGCCAAATACCCAAATTATATTACCTTGCTTTAAGTTTAGGTGCAAAATATATACATCTAAACCGGCCAAAGCGTCCCGGTAACTTGCAGGGGGAAAAGTTGTTAAGTTCAAAAGCGTTTTTAAGCAATCAGTTTTTTGAAGAAGCGCTGGATAAATATAATGAATTGCTTCAACTAATTTATCAGGACAAAGAAGATTCTGTCGGTGTACGAAAAATCCGTTCCGTTGCAGTCGATACCTCTTTTGACCCCGCCTCTGAATTATTTAAACCGATTAAAAAGGATCGTTGTGCTGCAGGTGTGTTGACCATGTGTGTCAATCAACGTGGAGAGTGTTTTCCATGTGCCGCGTTGTGTACCCATTCACACGTTAACGGCAATATTAAAAATGAGAATCTAAAAGATATTTATGGCCGAATGAGAAGCGAAATGGAAGTGTGCTTTAATGTAGATAGTGATTCGAAGTGCAGTGGTTGTGATTTCAGATATTTTTGTGGCGGCGGTTGTAGAGCTGTCAATGAGGATTTTACTGCCAGAGATCATGCCTGTCCGTTTTTATTTCAACGTTATGACCAGAGTTTTCAAAACCTGGTACGGCCAATGACAGCAAACAAGACGGCTGATCAGGGTGAAAATTCCGCGAATGAAGAAGAGCCGGTGAAAGAATCGTTCGTTCAAACGGTGTGTTAACAAAAAGGTGAGAAATACCATGGAAACAATTGAACAAAGCACGGTTGATTTAAAATACCCTTATGTCACCACACATTTTTTTCAGCCCGAAAAAAACTATGCTAAAATCGCACAACCCGGTACAGGTCAGGAAATATATTTGACCGGTGATGCCAGAGAAGTCTGGTTATATCTCGAAAGCAACGAGGGACTTTCTACCCGGGAGTTGAGCAATTGCATAACAGATAAATTTCCGGCATTGACGAGCAGTGTGGTTTTGGATATCCTGAAACACCTGATTAATTTGAACCTTGTTTTATTGGAAGATCCTGTTGATTGGTAATACGGCTATTGAGCCGGGGCTTCCCAAAAAAAGTACTTGATTATCATTATATTTTTTTGAATTTAAAAAGAGAGAGATAAATGGACTTCAAAAAACACCTTGGAAAACGTATCGTTTTAACATGTAAAAACAACATGTCATATTCGGGTTTAGCGAAGGGGATTATGAAGTCGGATGTCCTGCACGAATCGATTATTGTTGAATTAGATTCAAGCTCTGGATTTAGTATTTTATGCCCCTCTGATTTTATTGAAAATATAACTATTGTGCCAATAAAGGAGGGTGAACTTGTATGAATATAGAAACAATACTAAAGTATTCCTTGATCATCATCGCAACCTATATGGCCATAGTTACACTTCTGTCCATTCTGATTTTTAAGTATCCCGGAATCACGAGTGGGCTCAAAAAAATCCTGGCCAGGTTAAGTGGGTTTGAGTTTGTGGGAAACGAGCAAGTTGTTTTTCAGGATTCATACACTAATTGCGGCGCTGCTTGTGTTGAAATGATTCTAAAACTTCAAGCCATTCCTTATGATGAAGAAGATCTGCGTGACTTGAAATTGATGCAGGGAACGACCATGCTCGATTTATATCAGATGAGTCTGCAATTTAAGCTGCAGGGAGGTGGCTTTAATTTTGAAAAAGATGATATTTTTTTAGAAAAAGTGCGGGACAGTAACATAGCGACAATTGTTTTATTGAATTGGTCCTACTTTTATTCTAAAAATAATCTACTTTTTTTGCCAATTTATTATTTCCTTAAGCTTGTATTGAGAGATTACTTAAGCCAGTTAAATCACTGGGTTGTTGTTCGAACAGCAGACAATAACAAAAATCTCTTTATACTCGACCCGTATCTGGGCAAACTCAAACTTGATTATCAGCGCTTCGAACACCTTTGGAATAGAAATGCCCTTCTTCTATACAAACCTACATAGGTCAAAACGATGAGCCATGATTTCAAAATAAAATTGTCTGAAGCTTCAAAAATATACCAGAAAAAAGATAGTCGAGTGATTGGTATTGAACAGATTTCTTTAGAAATTTGTTCAGGCGAAATACTTGGGCTATTAGGGCCAAATGGCGCCGGTAAAACAACATTGCTTAAATTGATTGCAACGTTAATTGAACCAACTTCCGGGGATATTTACTTTAATGATGCGGCATTGAGTTCATTAGATGCGGATAAATTGATTGCTGTAAAAAGGGAAATCGGTTATTTACCGGAAACCCCATTTGTTTATAGCAAACTGACTGGTCAAGAATATCTATTATATTTGGGTGAACTTTACGGTGTTGACAGGGATATTTTATGCGACAGACTTGCTTATTACTTTAAACTGTTTGAAATTGATGAATCGAAAAACACCTTTCTGAGCGCCTATTCTCAGGGGATGCTAAAAAAAATATCTTTGATTGCTGCGTTAATCAATAATCAGTCTATACTGATTTTAGATGAACCCACCAATTCTCTTGACCCGAAAATGGTCACTATCCTGAAAGAAATCCTGACGGAATTTAAATCAGCCAATAAAACAATTATTTTATCAACTCATATTTTGGATATCGCCGAAAAATTATCCGACAGGATCGCTATTTTGGATAAAGGCAAGCTGAAGCTTGTTGAATCAATTGCATGCTTAGAAAAGGTTAATGAAAATGGTCAGCGAAGCAGATTGGAACAGCTCTTTTTAGAAATAACCGATTGAATAATTTTAAGGAGTCTGTTGTGAAATCAGTATACCCATTGCTTAAGCTCATTTGGAAAGATACGATTCGAAGTTGGGTTTATCGCAAAAACACAAACTCTCCCGGCAGGAATTCTCTGGCATATCATAGAATCATAATTTATTTGGCCCTGGTTTTCGTGTCATTACTTTGTTCTCATTTTTCTGCACCGCTATTTAATGAACTCTTGCTCGAAAAGGGAATTCTCCTTGTAAAATTAAAATCTCTCATTGGCTTCGGCTTTGAACTTTCGTTTTTTGTTTTAGGGCTTTTGACTATTGCCACTTTGTTTGTAGGCACTGATTTAATTGAAGACAATTATTTGAAATCATTGCCGTTAAAAAAAGCACAAGTATATTACCCCAAATTAGCCATTGTGTTGCTAGAGGGGTGTCTTATATTTACACTTCTTATCTTGCCATTGGTCGTTCTCTTCCAAAATTTAATTCATTTTTCATTTATAAATTTACTTTCCGGGAGTTTAATTTCACTGCTCTATTTTGTAGTGTATGCTTTGGTTGCTTTAATCATTGTAAATATTGTGTTCTATTTTATACCTGGGCTAAATAAAGAAATATTTTTTGGATTTCTCTTTACGGCTGTTTTTGCTGGCATTTTAATTGGATTAACTGCTTTTCTGAAACTGGACTCCTCAGAGGGCTTAAACTTTTATTACAGTTTAAATGAAAAGGTAGAAAATTTCATTGGTGCCAGTTTGTTTGTGCGAGTCTTATTTGCTCCAAGCATGTTATATTATCTCGTCTTTTTAGGGTTATTATCACTGTGCCTTATACTGAGTTTCACTTTTTCCTGTAAATTATTAAGTATCCATGATAGTTACCCGTCTGACAAAAAACAAAGCGTAGAAGTTAAAGAAGCCAAAACTTCGTTACGGTTTCAGAATGTGTTTCGTGGGAGAACGCGGGCTCTGCTAAACAAAGAATGGTTGCTTATGAGCCGCGAGCCTGCAAACATGGTAAAAAATCTCTTACCAATAGTCGTATTGGCAATTTTAGGAACCAAGCTTTTTGCCAATCGTGCCTCAGAAATCGCTTTGTTTTTTATCTATAGTCTCCCGGCTACATTTTGTGGCACTATCATTTTGCAATCAATTGGCAGAGAAGGCAGCAATATTTTAATGCTGAAATTGACAACAAAAATAGAAAAATATTTTTTTTCAAAATTGATTGTTGGCGTAATTTTCACAATACCAACAACTTTAATTTTAGCGGTAATTATTTTGATTGCGCTACCAAATTCATATATGAGTACTTATAAACTAGTTGTGAGATTTGCTGCTATTTCTTTGGTGTCGCCAATAGCTGTAATGTTAGCGCTGGGTATGGGGGCATTTTTTGCAGATCTAAATGTCAAAAGGCTTTTTCCCGATAGAGGAGTTTCTATTATTGGAGAGCTCTTTTACTGGATGATAAGCAGCCTAATCGCCTTTTCTCTCGTTTTTCTGGATAAAGGCATTCTTGGAAGCAATATTCACGATTTGTGGTTAGGCTTACCATTTGCAATGATAATCGTAGGCTTATCCGTTTATTTTTACAGGATTGGGATAAGGGAGATCAACGCCTATGAGTGAAAATGAAGTTTTGAGTGGTTTACAAAGACTTAAAGGTGTTTTTATTTCACCGGGTGAAACGTTTGCTCATATTGCACGAAACCCCTCCTGGTTCTTACCTCTATTATTAATATCATCCATCAATCTCATATTTATTTTAACTGTTCTTCCGATTTTGAGTAATGAAACTTTAACGACTCAAAGAGAAAAACTGTCCGTGAAAGGCATGGAGCAGACTGAAATCGAAGAAACATTGGATATAACGAAAAATGTTATCCCCTATGTTGCGCCTCCCTCTTCGGTGATAGTCCCGATTGTAATTTTAGTGCTCGTGGCCGGGATATTCCTTTTTGTTGGAAATGTGGTTTTAGGTGGTTCTTCGCGATTTCGTAACGTGTTTGCAATAACGGTTTATGCGTGGCTTGTGGTTAGTCTCGGAACCATGATTGAGCTACCGCTGGTATTGACTCAAAAGACAATGAAGGTGTCCTTTTCTCTGGCAGTTTTAATCCCGCCGGGTTTGTCAGAGACTTTTGTTTATTATTTGCTGTCGAAGACAAGTATTTTTATGCTGTTATGGGTTGCGCTTCAGTCAATAGGTTTAGCAGTATTATATAAGATTAATACAAAAAAGATGGCTCTTTATGTAAGCGCCATTTATTCGGTATATGCCATCGCTTCTTCGACAATATCTTCTGTTTTTTAAAAATCTGTTGTGTATGAAGGTTTGTTCTGGTTTTGCTGGTGGGGTGGTATCGACAATTACTCTGGTGCACGATTTCCGGGTTCCCTTGTTCCAAACTCCGATCTGGGAACACACTTGGTCAGCTAAACTCCGTGTAGCGGCATGGCTTCAGGGATGATATGAAAAGTTTGAGTCGAAACGCAGTTTCTTCCGCTCATCGAGTTGCCTGACTGGAGTTCTGTGAAGAGGTCTCTGGACGATTGGTAATCTGTCAAAATCAACCGGCAGAACAACTCGAAACTATATTTCCGCACGGCCGTTGGCTTGAATTCATCGACTAAATTTTCAGGAGAAAATTCCTGCCCCTGCTTTGCAAACACAGGGGACAGGAAAACAGGTGTAATTCAGTTAGCGGATAAAGAGCATTTTTAGGGTCATAACATTTTTGGCAGATTCCAGGCGATACAGGTAAAGGCCACTTGTTACCAAACGGCCGGCGTCATCACGACCATCCCAGCTTGTTTGGTAGTAACCGGGCGGTTGCTGTTTTGAAATTAGTTTGCGCACCTGTTGCCCAAGCAGGTTGTACACGTTCAGTTTAACCTGGCCGGCTGTTGTTAATTGATATTTTATTGTGGTTCCCGGGTTGAATGGATTCGGGAAATTCTGCATCAGGGCGAAGGATTCCGGTATCCTGGAATTGACTGCTTGAACATCGGTCAGTACGTCCCCGGTTAAGGCATCGATTGTGATTTTGGCTGAATCTGGAAAGTCATGGGAAGTATATTTGAACATCCAGATTGCCCTGGAATCGCCTTGCAAACCGCGTGAGAGAATTGCTTCAACCCAAGTATCGTTGTGGTGATCGCGAAAATCACCACTGTTTGACTCTGCAATGCCCGCCGCTGACGGGCTGCTGATCCAACCTTCAGGTAGTGGCTCGATAGATGGGTGTCCCTGCGGTTCAAGTACCTCTATATCTACGCTTTCCAGACTAAAGGATGAAATAGCCAGAACAGAATCCTTAGCTGCGGAATAATATGAAAAGCGCCACTCTGATGAACGACCATCCGAATTAACGTCCGGGCTGCCCAAATTGATCAATTTGGCATCCAGCGCCCAAATGGCTGCAATACCGTTTGCAAATGGAAGTCTTTCCTGGGCCGCATGCGGTGAGTTCGTAAATAAAACTTCGCCGCTGACTGCGTCGATGACAACCTCAAGAAAGGCATTCTTTGCATAAGTATAAAATCCAAAGAACCAAACAGCTACGGACTCTAAATCGGGATTACTGCGTTTACTGGATGACATTTCGGCGTGGTTCGCCATAATCGGTCTGTTGGCAATCTTGAGGCTGGATAGGCCCATACTGAACTCGTCGCCCACCTTCAGGGCTGCCAGTACCTCGATATCCTGGAACATGGCGCGAAATTCATCGCCACCGTTTTCATTGACAATGGTAGCGGCGCTGTCGCTGTCAATCCAGGTCGTTGGCAAGGCTGTTGTGTCTGGGAAATCATCCTTTGAATCCACCGTGATGATGACGCTGCCGATTTGAAATAAACCATTGAATTCATCCAGCGACGGTGAATAGAATAAATACACCCAGTTGGGTGCTTCACCTTCGTCGTTGATGTTTTCCGAAGCAATTCCAACAAGACGGGCATCTTCTGCCCAGGCAGGAATAGCGGCTTTAATGTCCGGTAGCCGCTCTTGTGCGGTCTGGGCGGCTGGTTCAATGAAATCAATGTCAATGCCGTGGAGACTATCACTGTTGGTTACAGTTACTGTGTCGGGCGCGCCATCGTTGTCAGGATCGTAAAAGCCAAACCCAGCTCCTTTTGGGCCAATGCCAAATGCGATTGGCAAGAAAGAGCCGTCTGGCACATAGTCGAGTGAATACGGTGAATTCGCGATCCCGAGTGCAACAACTTTATCGTAAAACACATTTTTCTTGAGTAAGGCGACCGGTGTCCCGTAATGATCATCTTCATCACCTGAGTTTACATCGCCGTGCACTGAACCTGTCGGCAGTTGACTGTCTGTTGTGAAATTAATCACATAGGGTTTTTCGAGAAATTCGTTGTCAAGACTCATGGCACCGGTTAACAGGATAATAAACTGGGTGTTGGTCGTGAGCGGCACATCGTGATATGTCACGGTCATGAGATCGGTGCTTACGTCAACATGACTGGGTTCACCAACTGAATCTTCGGGGAAAAATTCCAGTTCCAAGGGTTCATCGAAAAACAGAAAATTCGTGTCAAGTGGCGCGCTGAAAGTAAACTCAAATGTTGCCAGGGTTGATACATTTGTGTTGCCGTTTTCCGGGTTGGATGAAGTCAGCAACAACGGACCTTCAGTGCCAATTAGCGCACCGGTCACAGCGTCCAATAAAATTTTCAGGCGGTCAGCGTTGTTGTGCGATTCATAGTAAAAGCACCAGATTGCCCGCGGATCGCCATCAAAGCCCCGGCCCAGTTCTGCAGAGACCCAGAGTTGTTCATGGTTCTGTCGAAAATCATTGCTGTTTGCTTCGGCAATAGCTGTGGCATCGGGACTGTCGATCCAGCCTGCCGGCAGTGAGTCCAGCGATGATGCTTCATAGCTGGGGCGAATATATGTGTCAAAGGTTGTTTCAGAAGAGCTCCAAAAAGTTAGAATGGAGTCTTCCGTTGCTGAGAAGAATGAAAATTTCCATTGCTCTGCCAAGCCGTCATTGTCAAGATCATCCGTGCCCAAATCGATAAGGTGGGCATCTGCGGCCCATGCACGTGCACTGTCCGCAACAGCCGCAAGTCTGTCCCGGGCGCTGTGTGGAGTTGAACTGTGCAGCAAATCACCGGTGAGCGCATCAATTGTGACGCCGAAAGATTCGTCCCATTCCTCGGAATAGAAGAAGAGTTGCCAGGTCGGGCCAAATGTGTTGATGGTAGCCTCGGTTTCGCGGTTGGCGAAAAAGGTCTGGATTTTTTTCGTTTTTTTCGATGAAAGAAACGTCTGCCCCTCACTAAATGGCGCCATACCATTTTGCTCAAGCGTATATAACGAGGCATATATTTCGAAATCATTGTACTGTTGTGTGAAATCGGCGCCGCCGGCTTCGTTCGCTATGGTCATAGCACTGTCGCTGTCAATCCAGGCTCCAGTCAATCCAACACTGTCTGGCAGCTGGAATTCATCAGCTCCCAGTGGTACGACAAAATCACCAAATTTCCCAAACACTTTTACTTCATCTAGTGAGTCGGAGTGAAATATTGCCACCCACAAATATGCCCAACCATCTTCTAACAGCCCGCCGGATTCGACACCAAACAATTGCGCGTCTGTTGCCCAATCCAGAGCAATGGGCTCAGTTTCATCAACAGCATCTCTCGCCGTAACACTGTCAGGCTGGCTGAGTACAATGTCAACATTGGTGACTGTATCGCCGTTGACAACAACAATTGTATCGGCAACACCGTCGGCATCGGGATCGTAAAACCCTACAGCGTCACCACTTTCAATGTTGAACTCGTAATCACCATCTGTATCTTTTACTGACATGGGTAAATAGGTTCCGTCTTGGACATAGTGGATGCTGTATGGCGAGGTAACTACACCGATTGAAGTAACCTCATTGTCAAACATATTAAGCCACATCAGGCCCACAGCGGCGCCAGTGGGATCGCCCGCGGGAAAAGTCACTTCCCCGGAAACCTGCCCGGAAGGCAAACTGTCACCCGTGGTAAAAGTGATGACGTAGGGGTGGAGCAAAGATAATCCCCCAACACTTTTGGCGCCGGTTAAAAACACACTGAACTGAGTATTGGGCGTCAACGTAACGCCTGAGAACGTGAATGTTTTTAAATCCGCACTAGCTGTGATTTCTTCCGGCCCATCGACTGAATCTTCAGGAATTATTTCGATGGCAAGAAAAAGATCATTCGAGTGACCAAAGCGCGCTGTTGTGTCGATTGGCGCATCGAATGTTAAACTGAAAACAGTTTGGGTCGGCATATTCACATCGCCATCCGCCGGGCTTGATGAAACGAGTGAGATTTGCCCGAAAGCAGATTGAATGCTCAAAAGCAGAATAAACTGCGCCGTTACAATCCCTTTGTAACATACCTTCATAGTACATCTCCTTATGTTTACTTGAACAAGGCCTGCCGCTGCAGCGTGATTGTGTGAGAGCTGTCTGGGCGAACTAAGGTAAGTTACAAAACAGGGGGGAGCAGTCCAAATGAAGACTTGGTCAAGTAGATGACCATTTTTTTATAGAAGTTATTGCTTGGTAACGAAAAGCAGTATTTGTGATGCGGGTTATCTGCCCATCATTTGTACAATGATATTTCGTGTTCGGGCACGGTTGTCGAAATCGATGAGCACGATTTGTTGCCAGGTGCCAAGAATGGGTTTGCCGGCTTCAAACGGCACGGTAAAAGACGGGCCGAGTAGTGCTGCACGCACATGGGCATAGCCATTGCCATCACCCCAGGTGGCATCGTGGTGATACGTCACGCCGGTGGGGGCAAATTTCTCAAAAGCTTCAGGTAAATCTTGCAACAGGCCGGGCTCATATTCAATGCTGGTAATGCCGGCGGTGGAGCCCGCAACAAAGATTGTTGCTGCCCCTTCTGTAATGCCGGAATGCTTTAGCGCAGCTCTGACTTCGGGTGTAATATCCAGGATGGCAGTGTGCCCGGGTGATGATATTTCGAAGGAATCTGTGATGACAGTCATTGTCAATTTGCCCGTTAGTGTAAAAGATATAAGTAGGATGCACCTGGTTTTCTGCATCATAAGCAAAATGCAGGTTCGTGGCGCTCCACTTAGTTTTGATTCGCGGTTCTTAGTTCGAATAATTCACAAATTCAGGCGAATTGGGTTGCGATTTTCTACATTTACAGCACTTTGGTAATTTGTCAAATCCAAAGTCGGGTTATAAATGCTTCAAGTTAGTGTTTGAACGAAAATATTTCCGCGGAGTCATTCCCGCGCTCATTTGTTCGGGAATCTCCTGCTCGAATTATGAGATACCGGTATAAAAGAAAGCCGGAATGACAGAACTATTCGAGTTTTCCACCAGACACAAGCGATAAATATGATTAAAATTGAAACCCTTTTCCTTCAGGATTAAAGTTAGTCATCTTCCAGAAATTTTGTACGCGGGTTCTGATTTCCTCTGCGGACAAGTCTTTCAATCGCTCCAGGCTGAATTTTTCTACGCAAAAAGAGGCCATGGTGCTGCCGGCTACAAGCGCTTGTTTGAAGCTCTCTGCAGATAAGTCATCGCATTTGGCCAGGTAGCCCATGAAACCACCGGCAAAAGTGTCTCCCGCACCTGTGGGATCGTAAAGTGATTCCAAGGGGAACGCCGGTGCGGAGAAGAAGCTTAAATCTTCGAAAAGCAGCAGGGCGCCGTGTTCTCCTTTTTTGATAATGAGCACTTTCGGGCCCATGGCTTGAATGGCTCGTGCCGCTTTGATTTGGTTGGATTCGCCGGTCAATAATTTTGCTTCCGAGTCATTTATTGTAAGTACATCAACTTTTTTTAAGACTTCTTTTAAGGCGGGCAGGCTGCCTTCTATCCAGAAATTCATGGTGTCCAGCGCCACGAGTTTGGGCGACTGCACCTGATTTAACACATCCAATTGTAGTTCTGGAGCAATATTGGCAAGAAAAATATATTCGCTGTTTCGGTATGCTTCAGGAATGGTTGGCTTGAATTCCTGGAACACGTTGAGGTGCGTGAAGGTTGTTTCACGTTCATTGAGGTCATCCCTGTAAACGCCGCCCCACCTGAAGGTTTTACCCGGTTTTGTTTCCAGGCCGCGGAGGTCTACACTTCGACCTTCAAGAAATTTAATCTGGGTGGCATCGAAATCTTCACCAACTACGCCAACAAGATTGACTTGTGAAAAATATGAAGCCGCAGCGCTAAAATAAATAGCAGCGCCTCCGAGGGCATCATCGGCTGTTCCGAAGGGTGTTTCGACTGTATCAAAGGCCACGGACCCTACAACTAAAATGCTCATTGTGTAATTCCTTTTACGATCTGGTTTGAGTGAAAAAAATCTGAGATTGCGTATTCATTCATTATTATAATGACTTTTCGTTTTTGCATCCACTGCACTTTACCATTCTCAAACTTCAGAATTATGTCTCATGGTTCTGAGGTGGCCGGCGGGGACGCCTGTAATGCGTGTCATGTCGATTGCCGGGGCAGAAATGAAGGCGTAATCATCATACTATTTTTGTCAGAAAAGAATCTGAGTTGTTGATTTCCGGCATCAGGTTTTGCATAAATCCAAATCGGTTACATGCGCTCAGGCGCAGAAATGCCAAGCAGTTTAAATGCATTGGCAAGCACAATCTGCACGCCTTTTATGAGGCCCAATCGTGCCTGCGCCAATTCTACATCATCTGTGACCACACGATGATGGTGATAAAATTTATGGAAAGTAGCCGCAAGTTCCTGCAAGTACGTTGGAATACGATGCGGCTCTAAATATTTAGCCGCCTTTGACACGGTTTGAGGAAACTCGATCAGTTTTTTTATGAGAAGGAGCTCTTCTTTTTTGTCAAGCGGCGAAAGGTTGACCTGTTTTGGCAGAGAAATACCCTGAGCAACTGCCTTGTTAATAATATTGCAAATGCGTGCGTGTGCGTACTGAACGTAAAACACCGGATTTTCTTCAGAAGTATTTTTCGCCAAATCCATGTCAAAATCAAGCGGGCTTTGGGTTCGTCGGGCAATAAAAAAGAAACGAGCCACATCGACGCCGACTTCATCCAGCAGCTCTTTCATTTCAATGATTTTTCCTGCTCGCTTGGACATTTTTACGACTTCGCCTTTTTGGAACAGGTTCACTTGTTGAATGATTGTAACTTCAAAACTGCCTTCCTGGTAGCCTAGCGCCAGGAGTGCGGCCTGCATGCGCTTAATATAACCGTGGTGGTCCGGTCCCCAGAGGTCGTGCAGTTTTTCAAAACCGCGATTGTATTTGTCGGCGTGATAGGCGACGTCCACTAGGAAATAAGTGGGTTCCCCTTCGCCGGTTATCAACACCCGATCTTTTTCATCGCCAAATTGAGTGGATTTAAACCATTTGGCTCCATCCTTTTCAAAGACAAAGCCCTTGTCAGTCAAAGTCTTGAGAACATCAATATGACTATTGTTTTCACGCAGTTTTTTTTCACGAAACCAGCTGTCAAAATTGAGGCGGTAAGAATGCAGCACTTCTTTTTGCGAAGCCAGCAGCTTTTCCAGGGCCAGTTCTGAAAGGGCTTTCCAGCGCTCAGCTTGTTCCATCTTCGCAAACTGATCACCACTTTCATCGACTAATTGTTGCGCCAGCTCATGAATGTAGAGTCCGTGGTAACCCTCTTCCGGGAAATCTTCTGTCTGCCCAAGCAGTGCCATATAACGGGCGCTGACGGACATGCCGAGCAAACGGATTTGCCGGCCCGCATCGTTAACATAGTATTCGCGTTCAACATCGCAGTCTACGGCTTGCAAAAGATTGGCGAGAACGTCGCCAACTGCAGCCGCGCGCGCACTGACAATGTTGAGCGGTCCGGTTGGATTCGCGCTGACGAATTCAATTTGGACACGTTTTTTGTTGCCCCAGTCGGCTTGACCGAAACGGCTGCCTGCATCTAGTATTGTTCGTAACTCGTTGTGGTAGAATCCGTTTCCGAAACGAAAGTTGATGAAACCGGCTCCGGCAATCTCCGCGCTCGTTACAACGTCCGGATCCAGTTCAAGCGCTTGCACAATATCTGTGGCAATTTCTCTTGGGTTTCGTTTCAGTTTTCTTGCCAGCAGAATGGCAACGTTGGTCGCCAGATCGCCGTGCTCGGCAAATTTAGGGCGTTCCAGCCCGATAGTGATTTCACCGGGCTCTGCAAAGTCCTTCTTTTTTAAGGCTGTTGTCAGTCTATTGCTTAAATATTCAGTGCCCGTCATTCAGCTTCATCTCTCACTTCTGTTTTTTCTGCATCGCCCCACAGCCGGTCGAGACCGTAAAATTCTCTTCTTTTTGGCTGAAAGACGTGAACAATCACATCAATGTAATCCAGCAAAACCCACTCTTGGTTGGCAAGTCCTTCAATATGCAACGGGCGGTTTCTTGCCTGTTTCAGTTCGTGGATGATGTGCTCGGAAATGGCTTTCACGTGTGTATTGGTCTCGCCCGTACAAATGACAAAGTAATCTGCCATGGATGTTAACGGGGCGACGTGTAGAAAAATGACATCTTCCGCCTTTTTCTCAAGTGCAATCCCGGCTACTTTTTGTGCTAATTCTTTTGAATCCAATTGTGTGTTATCCTGTATTTTTTATCAACAGTATAAGGAAAGATATTTTTGGTCAAAGTCAAGGATGTTGTGGGGAATCTCGGAATGCTTTTAGCGCGGTGCACTTGTGTGGGTGAAAACTATCGCATTGTTTCATTGCCCCATTGTTTGCTTACTTAAAACAACAGGGCAACGAAACAACCGGCAGCGATAAGTTGAAAGTGTATGTTTTTGCCGTTACGATATTTACTCAAGGTTGAATTGTGGCAATTGGACTCAGTGCGGCAACGCCAACAGCTCCTGCTCAATCAAATTGCTGATACAATCAATAGTGAGCGATTGCCCGGGGCGCCCGACAAATTTTCCATTGAGCAAAATAACCGGGGCTGCTTCAATGCCGGCTGCCTTAATCATTTGTTTGTCTTGCAGAACTTTTTGTCGTAACGTTTGCTCATCAAGCGCGCGCGTAAACTCAGGATTGTCAAGGCCGAGATTTTCTCCCATCAGCTTAACTGTGCTGAGAGGTAAGCCCTCGTGAACCTGCGACTGAAACTGCATCTCAATCATTTCATAGTATTTGCCACTTCCTGCAGCCAGCCAGATGGCTTCGATCTGCGACAGGGATTTTGGCCACAACGCGTACGGTTTGGTGAAAAACCGAACCCGGTCGGAAAATCTCTCAATAACTCGTTTCATAACAGCATGCACCATTTTACAGTGCGGGCAGTTCGGGTCAAAAAACTCTAAAACCGTAACCCGGGCGTTGGGATTGCCCATGAACGGATCATTGGGCATAATCAGGGATTCCCAGTTGACGACAGGCTTTGTATCATCAATGCTGCAGGGTGCCATTCTTTCGAGGAAAGCCGCGCCGATTCGAGTCTCCAAAACGGAATTGGCAATGGTTCGTATTTCAGTCGTATCCGTTGCACCGGCTCCCGCAATGTTGTTTAAGAAGATTAGGTCCGCTACCAGGAGCACGCCGGCAACAAAAACGCTAAGCGTTGTTACGGCCAATTCTGTGACCATGGCCCCGGGTTCTTCTTTTTTTGAGGTTTTTTCTTTGTTTCGGACGTCAACCAGTCGCAGACCAAATAGTGTTGCAATCATCGCCGCTGATGTAAGGCAGAGGATGCAGAGCGAATGCATTTGAAAGAACAATAGATATAGGAAATAACAAGTAAAAATGAGGGCTGCACCGGATAAGCCGAGTTGAAAAAGTTTTATTTTTTTTCTAACATTTCCGGCTGTGAAAACAAGTGCCAGACAAAGAATGGCCATAAGCGAGTAAAATGAAAATCCTGCGATGACATTGTCAATGCCAAATGTGGTGCTTGAGTCGCCCTCCATGGCTTCCTGACAGCCGGAAACGGTTGCCGTTTGCATTTTGGCCGAAGCGAGGCCGAAACAGCCAGCGTCAAACCCGCGCTCCTTTTGAACCCACATGTGCAGCGTCAAAATCATGCCAAGCAGTGCGATGATGAGGGTTATTCGATTGTTCATGCTTTCTCCTGTATACGTTTTTTATGTATGCCAAATCGCTGGAAAAAATAGTACCGCACAGAATTTTGTTTGTCCTTCACGCGGGTCGCGACCCGAGAGTTGCGTATGCTGATTTAAAAAACCGGGGTGCCGGCGAAAATGGACCGTTGTTTTTGCCTCGCGCATAAGAAAGGCTACCTGCAAAGTCGCTGTGCTGCAAAGAATGGTCACTCTGCTGAAAAAACAAAGTTGTAAAAGTTACAAATATTACAGAATTAGTCAACAATAAAAAGCGGGCTGTCTGCGGGGGATCGGTCTTGCTGTTGAACTGTTTCAGCTACTTCTGCGTAGCTTGGCCTCTTTTGTCAAAAACAGGCTTCTAATGAAGGCGGACAAAAAAACCGAGCTTCTTCAGGATAGCCGTTGGATGAGTTTGATAGCAACAAAAAGGCCGACACTTTTTCAAGCGCCGGCCTTTTTTGTAGTATTGAATGAGAAAAAACTGTGTCAAACAGCTCCGGACTTAGAAGCTGTAGCGGACACCCAACTGCATTTGCCAGCGTGATGCGGTAGTCGAAAAGCTGTAGGAATCCTCTTGAGTAATGACGCCATCGTCATTGCTGTCACGGGGATCCAAGGTGACTTTCGGCTTGCCATTGGCATCGTAACCTCTAAAGTCCAGAAAGTTATCCGCGCCAAAACCAACAAATTGGCTCTTACCCCAATCATTCTTTACGAGATTGAGGAGATTCTGGATGTCAAGGGTAAGCTCGAAATTCTGCCCGCCAATGGATGGGATCTTTTGTGCAATGCGCAGATCCAGGCGATGGTTCCAGGGCGCTCTTGCCGAATTCCGTTCAAAAATCTTGCCGCGCGAGTTTTTCAAAGCATCGCTGGAATTGATGAAAGTCTCGATCTTGGCCCACTCTGCATCATATGCTGCCTGATCAGCGAAGGGTTCCGGCGAGATATCGCTCTGCTGGGCGGGTACGAAGGCCAGGTCATTGTCGCGACCGTCGAGATCTCCGTTGGGGTTCCCAGCTCCGCTGTTGCGATCATACATATAACTAAAAGGTTGACCGGAGCGACCCTGGTAGAAAAGTGCAACTGTGGTCCCAAAACCTCGCTGCCCGTAATTGAAGCCGTAGGAAAGGTCACCAACGATTCTGTGCCGGGTCTCCCAAAGAGAGGTAGCAGACTTGCTGCCATTGGGATCACTGGTTACCTGGAATTGCCAGTTTGAGATCGACCGGCTGGAAGTACCGCTGTTAACATCGTCAGACAGACCGTAGGTGTAAGCCAGGCTTCCGCCAAGTCTCGGGAGCCAACCGCGCCCCATTTGTTTTTGAACCCGTCCGGTTGCCAGGAATTGATAGCCGGAACTGACGTTGTCCAGGAGGATGACGGTATTGAAATCAGAGCTGACTTCACTGTACTGATAATCAGGTCTGCCGTCTGGTGTAACACCAAGTGGCGCGCCCGGATCGTTCGGGTCGCCGATGTTGAGATTTATAAAGCGAACCTCATTGATGTTCTTAGAATACATCAACTCCACTGTACCCACAAGCCCCGGCTGGATTTGGCGATCAAGTGCCAGATTGGTTCTTAGCACTTGCGGATTCTTAAAGTCTTTATCCGTTATCGCAATGTCTGCTGTCGGAACCGTTCCCTGAACATTGGGCTGATTATTCGGATCGGCAGTGGCCTGAAGGCCGGCAGCCGCGATTTCCGCAGCATCAAAATCGACGCGGGCAAAATCCACTCCGGTATTGCTATAGGCGTTTGATAACCACACGGCCGGAGGCAGACCTGCAAACATACCAAGACCACCTCGGATTTGCGTCGTTCTGTCTTCCGACAGGTCATAGTTGAAGCCCACGCGCGGCTGCCAGGAAATGTTGCCGCTCGGTACGTCTGTGGTACTGCGACCGAATGTTGTTTCAAACAGCGGGTTTTCCAGTGGTTTGTCAGATATGATGGGGATATCCGCCCGCAAGCCAAAGGTCAGGTTCAGCTTTGGCGAGGGTTTCCACTCATCCTGTACGTAGAAGCCAAGCTGCATATAATCCCATGCCGCCCGAGGCTTATCGACGCCAGGGACCTGGGACTGACTCAGGAAAAAACGATCCGGTCGATTCTGAGAGAAATCGTCCTGGCCGGTTCCGAGCTCGCTAATGTCAACCTCGAATTCGTAGGCGCCAAAGGCATCCTGGATAAACAGGTTATCAAAGGAGGTGAATTGGTTATGGGTACCAAATGTCAGCGTATGGTCACCGCTAAAATAGAGCAGGTTATTGGTGAACTCCCATGTATCCTGCTCCAGGGCATTGGCCTGAGAAAAGCGTTCCACACCAAACCTTACTTCACCAAGGTCCTGGCCGGCATCTTGCAGGTTTATCTGAAATTCCGGCGCGTTGCCCACTAAAGGCGACCGTTTGTCGCGAACCGTGGTGTAGCCCAGTCTTAGCTCATTGGCCATGTTGCTGCCGAACGTGCTGTTGAGCTGCACGACCGATGAATGCACCTGATTGTCAGATTTATACTGGTTACTTTCGAGTGTGTATTCATCGTTGTCACGGTCAATTCCACGATCCTGTTCCCCATCAACAAAATTGTGGCGAACGGTGAGGCGGTGTTGTTGTGACAGGTTGATATCCAATCTGGCAAAAATCTTCTGGTCATTGGTTTCATTGGTAAAAGGGGCGAAACCGCCGGGATCATAGCTGTAAACATTATTCGAAATATCGATTAGCTCGTTGATGTGTGCTTCTGTGACAGGAAATTCAGTGGCCTGGCCGGAACCGAGAAGACCCGCGGTATCCGGAAAATCGCGACGTCTAACTTCACCACTGACGAAGAAGAAGACTTTGTCTTCAACCAGGGGGCCACCAAACCTGAAACCACCCTGATAATCGTCAAAGCTACCAAATTCGTTGCCTTCAAAATCGCCGACAAAGTCTTGATTTTGCCCAAAGAAGTACCCGGAACCTGTGAACTGGTTGGTACCGCTGCGGGTAACGGCATTGATCAGGCCACCGGCAAAGCTGCCCGAACGAACATCGTAGGGAGCAATCTGTACCTGAAACTCCTGAATGGCGTCGAGACTAATCGGTTGAGAACCCGAGGACCCCGTTGGTGAACCGTCGGCATTAAGGCCAAAGGCGTCTCTCAAGACTGCACCGTCTACCTGGAAATTGTTTTGATGGTTGTTTTTGCCCGCGACGCTGGTACCGGCACCCGTGGTGTTCACTTGCGGAGCCAGCCGGGTAAAATCAGAAATACTGCGTGAGATGGTTGGCAGTGCTTCGATTTGAGCCGTGGTGACGTTGTTAACGGTACCGGTATTGGAAGCTGTGAGAACAGCGTCTCTTTCAGCAACCGTCACAATTTCCGATAATTCAACGGCTTCTTCAACTAGTGAAAAATCAACACGTAAATCCTGGCCAAGTCCCAGGGAAATGTTTTCCAGCTTGGCGGCGCGGTAGCCAATGTAGCTTACACTGAGTGTGTATGGCCCGCCGGCCCTGACGCCAGTAATGTTGAACCGGCCGTCAGACCTTGAAGCAGCGCCAAGCACTGTTCCGGTTGGCTCATGCACGGCCATGACATTTGCGCCTATTAACGGTTCACCCGATTTGGATAGAATTTTACCGTTGATGGCTGCGGTGGTGATACCCTGCGCGAACATAATCGCCGGCAGGCACAATGCGATAAGCATTAAAACTGCTAACTTCTTTAACATAGTCGTTCCTCCATTTTAATCACGACCCTCGTACATCTTATTGTTTGATCAAACGAAACTACTTAAACTAAATACATATAATACCAGGGCACCTCCTTCAGTATTTTGATTTAAATAGGTCAATTGTGTGTATGTTTTTTGAGCCCAACTACGCGTCACATCCCTGGAGATTATTGGGGGGAGTCCCTTTCCCTCGGTGAATGGTGAAAGCTACTAAACCAGAACAATATTGTCAAGCAGAATATTGAAATGATACCAAAGTTGAATATGTATCATACTTGAAATAATAGAGCGGAAACGTTACGTTATGATTTCAATAAAGTTGAGATTGTGAAAAAATCAGAGATTGGGATTTGATATGTTTGAAATAAAATGTGGGTTTGTCATTCAGGATTAAATTGATGTTCCGGGTCGTGCATCAAACCACCGCGCAAAACCTTGATGCCGTGCGGGATGGCCTCTAAAATTACCTCAAGATTTTCCCGCACTCCTTTGGGGCTGCCCGGCAAATTGATGATTAGGCTGGATTGGTAAATGCCGGCAACTGCTCTGGATAAAATCGCATGCGGGGTCGTTGCGAAGCTCTGCATCCGCATGGCTTCTTCAAACCCCGGCACGCGTTTGTGAATGACTTCCAGAGTTGCTTCCGGCGTGATGTCGCTGGGTGAAAAACCTGTTCCGCCGGTTGTGAGAATCAACTCAGCTTTCACGATGTCGGCCATGCGCCGCAGCTCGGCAATGATCTGATTTTTTTCATCAGGAATAACTCGATAGTCAACAACCTTGCCGCCGATTCGCGCCATGATTTCTTTTACGGCAGCGCCGCTGGTGTCTTCGGTTCTTTCGCCTTTGCTGCCGCGCGTTGAAACAGTGAGGATTGCCGTTTTAATTATCATATCTATGGTTTCAATTATTTTGCCCAAATCCTATATTGAAGTTAGTCTTCTTTATGAAGAATGCAAACAATATTGTTGCGGAAGGCGCAGGGTGCCCGGCCCGATTGCTGGCTGGTTTTGCGAAAGACGCCCTCGCACAAGATTTGTAAATTTTTACCACTTGACCATGAAATTCCCTGCGCCACCAATAAATAGGAATTGCATTCCATTCAACAACTGCTTGTGTGGTGAAATAAATACCGTTTTCATCAACAACTTTATAATGACCCCTATCTTCGTTGTCTGTTTTTAAATTTTTAGCCCGGCCTTTATTGGATGGGGGAGACAGTCCCTGTTTTATTGGTGCGTTGGGGATACCCTTTTGGGATTTATAATTGTGCAAATACCCGACGAGCATAATGCTCATTTGATATGCTTGCCATGCACGGCCCGAAGGCACGTGGCACCCAATTTATGTCAAGGGCA
>JAJDAG010000022.1 GCA_029262005.1 Candidatus Zhuqueibacterota bacterium
TGGGTTAATTGCTTATAGGGCATTACGTGCTCCAGTTTGTGGTTTTGGTCAATTGCGAACTTAATATAATGCAATTAACCCATTTTTAAAACTGTCGCACTTGGAACTTGAAACTAAGCAATATAAAAAAATGATGATTCAATTAAATCCGTACCAACGGAAGCGGAGTCTGAGCTGTCCGTTGTCTTTTGTCGCCCTGCCACCGCCTCTGCAAGCGTGTGATCTGCTTTTCGCTAGCGAAAAAGATGCTTCTTCGATAGAATTTCGACTTGCGGCAATCCTGGAGAAAACGCCGGTGGAGCCTGGGAACAGTTTTGAATTGCTTATCACCTCGCCGTTTAACAACATCACTGAGCCCGAAACGGGGGTGTTTGAATTTTACAACTCCAGGCGTTTCGTGTGCGCTTCCGGTGCAGCGTCCGGCCAATTTCGAAAGTTTGCCAGGGAGCACTTTGAGACCACGCTCACACTCCGATACCCCGCTGATTCAATTGCACCATTTATTCTGATGGGGTGGCGCTAATGAGCCCATCACAAGCGAAAGAACAAGTATTGCTGGTTGTTACCGAACCTTGTGTCAGTGACTTCCTTGCGAAATGTATAGCGAGGAACGGCTATGAGGTCATTACTACTGAAAACGGTTTGGAGGCATTGATGTGCTGCTGTAATCAGCCTGTCCCTGTGATTGTAACCGACATGAATATGCCGGTTATGGATGGTCTTGAGTTGATAACGACTGTAAAGAATCAGTTTCCTCTGACAAAAGTGATTGCAATGTCGAGTGATGACATGCTTCTCGAGAAAGCGTCAGAACTAGGGGCGTCTATCATTCAGAAGCCAATTCGTCAAAACGAATTGATTGCTCTGATTCAGAACACGTTTACTTCTGAACTTGATTAATTCACAAATCGACAATTTACGGTCACAAATTATGAGTCGGGTTGTCATTCAGGAGGCGTCTTTGTAATAAAGTAAACTGCTGTGAATCAAAAGGATTCCTCCTGAATGACAAAGAGGTTGTGAATTATTCAGGATAGCTATTGTTGATTGAAACTTCAAATCGAAAGGAGTCAAATGACGCTGAATGCAAAACCAATTGTAATCATCAGTTGGCTGGTCGCTGCGATGCTGCTGTCCTGTGTAAATGCGAAAAAAACTGGAAACGCACAACCGCAGGAGGAAACACACCGGCCACCAGCGATGGCCGAACTGTGGCAGGAATTTACCCGTGCCCACGATCAGTGGACTGTTGACTGGAATGAAGCCACCGGAACGCCACATCGGGCTACGGGACCGGCCATTCGGATTCCCGGGTTTACAAAGATTACAAAAGAGAATATTGAGGATGCAGCATGGAAATTCCTGACTGAGAACCAGAAGATTATGGGAGTCGAGCCTAATAAACTAAAATTGATACGTGCAAATGAAGTAAATGACCGCTGGTACGTCTCATATAAACAAATCGAGCACGGCCTTGAAGTGCTGAAGTCAGAGGTGGAATTGCGCATTTTCAGGAATGGCAAAGTTATGGCTTTTGGCGCGGACTTTTTCGGCCATATCGATGTTTCCCCATCGGCTACAATCTCGCGGCAGTCCGCACGGCAACACGCCATTTCCGAGCGGAATTTCAACCCGGAAACCGACAGTGTTGACGGAGACAGCACACTCTACTACCTGCCTGTGATCCTCGGCAAAGCCATAGACTATTATCTCGTGTACAGGGTGGAAGTAAAGGTGAAGCAGCCATTGGGCAACTACATTATCCTTGTTGACGCTCACAGTGGCGAGATCAGAGAACGTCGCAATCTTGTTCGTCACAGCAATTAGTGAAACTGTAACTCCACGGAAAGCGAAGGCGTAAAGCCCAGCAGTTTCACGTCCACAGCTTTCAGCTCCCCACGCTCGACTTTGAAATGCCGGTACCAGAGATTGTCGCGGTTAAACAGATTGTAAATGGAAAAACCGATTTTACCGGAGAGATGCTTGCCGCTGAATTTACGCGAAATACTCAAGTCAAGTCGTTGTGACACCGGCAGACGACTTTGATTACGTTTTCCCGGGGGTATCAGAAAATAAGCCGTTGTAAAATCGTCCTTCATTGCTTCTACCTGCGGTATTGTGTACGGCCGGCCGGACGAAATTTGCCAGGTGGTCGAAAAAGACCAGGCTCTTTTAGCGTAGCTGCCGACAAGCTTAATTTGATGCGGGATGTCTGTGGTGGTCGAATACTCTGAATCTCCCAAAATTCGATTTTGCTGAAGCCGGGTCCGGTTATAGCTGTAACTCAGCCAGCCGGTAATGTCTTGCATGTTTCTCTGTAAAATAATATCTACACCCTTGGCATAGCCTTCTCTTTGACCAAAAAAGGGCAAAGAGACCAAACTTCCGTCATCCAGTGTGATGTCATTTTGCAATTCAACCAAACCACGCAGATTTTTTTGATAGACTTCAAGATCAAACAGCCAGCCATTTTGTTGCCAGTGCGTGCCAAGAACGAAGTGGTCCGAAAACCCCGGATCCAGTTCGGAGCCATCGGCCAAAATCCATGGAATCTCTCGGCCGAAGAACTGAAATTCATCGACAAAATTGAGCAGGAATTGGTTGTATTTTCCCCAGGCGCCTTTAAAGGATAGTGCGTCTGAAGCGTGCGCAGTAAACGAAAGGCGCGGCTGCCAGTAAACCTTCTCCGTTTGATCGTAGTATGTCGTTCGCAATCCTAAATTAGCCTTTAACCTTCGACCGATTTGCCAATCATTTTCAAAATAAAAAGACAGGTCGGACGCCTCGGAAAACTCGCTAAATTCCTCGTCAAAGAAATGGTCAAACTGATGCCAGGAGGTTTTGATTTTCGAATATTCAGCTCCGAAAGACAAACCGAGATTAGGGTGAATCTGCAAATCATGCCGCCAACTGCCGGCAAAACTTTCAAGATTGTTTTCGTACTCCTGAAAATCGAGAGTGGAATCAACTTGTCCAATGTCGTTCCCCTCTGAGGTAAGCATCTGGTCCCGGGTCTCGTAATTGGTGGCATAGTCCGAGAACGTTAGCTGCAATGCGGAACTGTATCCCGTGTTCCATTGCCGGTGCCATTTTGCACTGGCGCTTTCGCTGGCTGACTTGTTTTTTTCCGTGCTGAGATAACTTTCGAAAAACACGAGTTTGCTGCCAATATCGTCTGAACCCAGGTAGGTGCTGAAAGTTATAATGTCTTTTTTCGAAGGCAAAAACGTGAGCTTGCCAATAAAGTCATAAAAAGAAATATCGGCAGAATGTGATTCTTCGACTTGCCCGGTCTCAGGGGGGGAGGGATCGACAACATCCGTATTTACCTCAAAACCGCCAAAGTAGATAAAATCAGGAAAGTATGGTTCAGTAGCAAATAATTTTTCGTGCAGTTTTTTCGAAAGGTCCGGGTTGTACGAATGACGGCCGGCCAGAAAAAGCGCGCCTTTTCCACCCAGCGGAATTTTCAAACTGCCCTTGCCATTTATCTGGCTAACGCCGACACCCAAACCAGGCTTACTGAAACTGCCGGTTTTCGAAGTCAGCTCCATGACCCCGGACAGCCTGCCGCCGTATCTTGCCGGAAAGCCACTTTTGTAAATCCGCACATCTTTGACGGCATCTGCGCTGAACGCGCTCAAAAGGCCAAAAGAATGACTCACATTGTAGATTGGCATTCCGTCCAGCAAAACGAGATTATCCAAAGATGAGCTGCCTCTTATGGTAATTCCGGATGCGCCGCTTGTGCCGCCGGTTATGCCCGGCAGAAGTTCGATGGAGCGCAGAATATCATTTTCGCCCAAACCAGGCAAATCGTCAAAGCTTCTGGCAGAAATGGCCAGTTGACTCGGCTCAGGGCTCACCTGGAATATTTCCCGGTTGAAGGCCTCAACCGTAACGGGCCCCAGTTGCAACGGCTGATACGATAACTCAATATCGATCTCCGGCCGCAGATTTGTTGGATCGACCACTGCTGTTCCTGTAGCGTATCCGATATAGTTCACCTCCAGGGTACACAACCTGGTTGGCACGTGTAACAAAGCAAAATATCCTTGTTGATCAGAAGTTGTGCCGGCATCCAGGTGAGCGAGCTGGATGTTTGCAAACGGCAAAGTTTCCCCGGTTTCCGAATCCAGAACTCTGCCACTAATGTCAAAGTGCTGAATAGTGTGTTTATTGTAAAAATAAAACTGTCCTTTTCCCAGTTTTTTAAAAGCCAGGTGGGTGTTTTGCAAAATTCGTAAAAGCACGTTTTCAATAGAACTGTTTGAGAAGTCTCCGGTAACCGAAACGTTCCTGACGAGCTCATCACCATACAAAATGTCAACTTTGTAGAGTTGCGACAACTTCTCCACGACCACCCGGAGCGGTGTGTTTTTAACCTTCAATGTTGTTGGGGAAGGATGTTTTTTCTGTGCGCTGGTTGTGTGCGCTGAAAGGAAAACACAACTGACTATAAGAATGAATATAAAAGAGGCGTTTTTTTTCAAATGGAACCAGCGGGTTTTAGTGTTTTTATTGATAAATAAAATAGTTGCCGTTTTCAAACCTGTATTTGAGATTTAAAGTCCGGCAAAATACAGCCATGGTTGTGTCAATTTGCTGCTCCTTGAACACACCCGACATGGAACGTTCGCCAAGAGAGGGTGCTTGCAATCTTATATTGGTGTCGTATCGTCTTTGCATTTCTGCTATGATTTCACGTAGCGGTGTCTGATGGAAAACAAAACGGCTGTTCAGCCAGCCGATGAGATAGTTTGCATCGACCGGTTCAACCGGCGTCGGATTTTTTTCCATGAAAACAATGCTCTTTTCATTGGCCTCCAAGACCACTTTATCAGGCGAGTTAGTTGAGAGAGCTTGCAGTTGAACACGGCCTTCTTTGACGATGACCCGGGTTTGGTTGTCGCGAGCATGAACGTCAAAGCTCGTTCCCAAAACACGAATTTGTGCATTTTCGGTTTGAACCACAAACGGACGCCCGTCATGTGCGACCTTGAAAAATGCCTGTCCCTGCAAAAATACCAGCCGCACCGAATCTTGCAGCCCTGCCAAAAACCTGACTTCACTGGCAGAATTTAGTTGCACTAAAGTACCATCGGGAAGTTCGACGTTTTTTCGCTCAGCATTTTGCGTTGCGTAAACCTGCCGGCTATCGATATTAAGGAAAACCCGGGAAACTGTCAATACGAAAATAGCGGCTGCGGCCACGGCAGCCCAGCGCACGCCCCTGCTTTGAGTGAAACGCTGTGTTCCAACAGTCTGCGGCTGCTTTATTGGCAGAATTCGAGCCTTTTCTTCAGGAATTCTGATTCCAAGGCGAGCCTGGATCGCTGACCATTCCGCCTGAATATCCGGAAGCTCTGCAGAATGCTTTGGTTGCGTTCGCTCCCAGATTTTTTCAATTTCCGCATAAACCTGGCGGTTTTCGCCCGACTCGTGCAACCATTTTTGCAGCAATTTTTCTTCCGCTGCACTCGACTGCCCGGCAAAATGTTTGTTGATTAAATTTTGGAGTTCTTCTTCCATCATGATTAGTCTGGGGTTAATAAAAATTCTTTGTCTTCCTCTCCTCTGCGTAACTTCTTCACGTTAGGGTCACCCCAAACGAAAACCTTGACCACGAAGCCCACTAAACAAGACCGTTGTAGCGAGCTCCGTGGCGTTGGTAGGGAGCAAATCAGCTATTGCACCGTTACTTGAGCGGCGTCTCCAGTATGAATTTCGATAGCGACTTTGGTGTTCTCTTTTTCGACAACATTTATTTGGTAACTATATAGATCGATCAGGAGAATAAATTGGCCATCCTTATTGCCTGAGAGCTTTCCAAGATCTTCTGCCGAAATAGTGTATTCACCGGCAGCTGCATCAACATTTTTCATGATCCCTTCTGGATACTCATGGTACTCAAATCCAATCGAGTCCGTATCGCAAAATGTCGAGTCATGCTCAAAATATTCGAGATAGGGATCGGACCAAACAGAAAGAAACAGCTCCTCTCCCGACCGTCCTGCAGGCCAGGTTATTGTGAGCGGCTGATTGCGATCATGGGTCGATTCATTTGCCGGACCTGTAATCTCGACTGCTTCGTTCGGCGTGGTTATCTCTGCCGACAGAGCTGGGATTTTGTCGGCGCCAGTCGCCTCAAACCGATACGTTTCTCCAGGGAAGAAGGGTATGTCGGCCATAGCCGAACCGTCGGTACTGTCATAACTCCAGAAATCATGCAAAGTATAAAAAACTTCACCAAACCCCTGGTCGTCGTATTTTTTCAGTTCCGTGGTGGTTTGGGCATAATGCACCGAAACGGTTCCCATATCAAAGCTAAATGGCTCTGTGAAATTGGTGTCCGAAAAGGCTGACTCATTTATGGCAATGGCAAAAGCATCGCTGAAGGTTCTTGGCTGCCCATTGTCGTCATGATATGGCGTCCACATTAAAGAAAAGATGACATCGGCATCATCAATGTCCATGCCCGTGGCCTCGAAAGCCTTCATTTGTTTCTTGAGACCCGGGTGTTTCAGATTCAAATTATCAACCAGGTTTCGTTGTGTTGTCGATGGGTCGGTTTTGTCGTTTTTGGTGTTGAGAGCCATATCACTGCCGTTACAACCTAGACCAACCACCATAAACACGCAAAGCACTAGCCATGCATGGGTTTTCAGTATGTTCATTTGTTTGTACTCCTTAACTTGGGTTAATGATGCAGTACGCTATCATTTTTGACTTCAGCTCCCGATTAAATTATGGGCCCTATAATTACCAGCAACCTGTACCGCATTCAACCCTTACTACAGCCTACTCAAAATAAACCCTACAACTAAAGAAATTCCAGCGTAGCACTAATCTTCAAAGAATCCTTTGGTAATTTCAAATCAAAAGTAATCCCACAAAGTAATGAACAGAGCCATCAAATGTTTGAGATTACTACGCAATGATTTTAGGGCGCGGCTCATATATTTTTCAACCGTCTTTATTGAAACGCCCAAAACATCCGCGATCTCCGCGTACTTCAACCCTTCAAACCTGTTCATGGTGAAAATAGCCCGCTCTTTTTCCTGAAGGCCGTTGAGTATCTCTTCGATTTTATCCTCGGTTTCAAAATCGTATAAGTTATTCGCTACAGCCAGGTTTTCGTGACTCTCCAGGGAGTCAGCTTGTCTGAGTATCTTTTTTTTCAAATGATTAATTGCCAGGTTGCTTGCGGCCCGATAGAGATACGCTTTTATCGATTGGCTACTGTCCAAATTTTGCCGATTTTGCCAGACCCGCGTAAAAGTATCCTGAGTCAGATCCCTGGCCGTTTCATCTTCGCGTGTTCGCCGTACTATAAACCGGAAGATCGCTTCATAGTAACGGAAATAGAGCGTTTTAAACGCAGCACCGTCTGAGAGTCGGATGGACTCGGTCAACTGCTTGTCAGAAACATTTTCTGTGGTTTGCATTGCCTCCTGTTGTCGAAAAGGCGTATATTTAAAGCATGTTCAAATGCATACAATAATTTCTGCTTAACAAACCTAACTGACTTATCTTTTTATAGTTTCCGGGCAATTAGTCTTACCGAAAACAGTCCGGGCAGATTCAAAAAGCATAACCTGAGTGCGAAGAGAAGACTTTCCAGATAGCCTGTGTCTAATCGAAAACTCGAATACTTCTGTCATTCCGGTTTTCCTTTACTCCGGAACTTCATCGTTTGAGCAGGAGATTCCCGTATAAATGATCGCGGGAATGTTTTCGCTCAAACACAAGTTTGGGGTGACAGTTCTTCTCGGATGTACCACAATTTACATTTGAACACTTCAATTCGAGCATGAGATTAGGCATCCTCTGATATGCTCGTTTCTATGGCATGAAGAAATTGAATAACCGCTTCCGCCCATTGAACAGGATCTTCTAACATGGGGTAATGTCCCAATCCAGCAAGCCACGTCAAGCGAGCGTGAGGAATTTCCTCTGCTAATTTTTGCGCAATCGCTTCAACAGCAATGGGATCTTCTCTTCCCCAAAGCACATGTGTTGGAAATTCACAGGTTTGAAGCGATTCAATCCAGCGATGCCAAAACCTGACGCGTTCATGCAAATATTGAGAAATTTGAGGGAGACGATAGCGACCGTCGTTATAATTAATCCCTTCCCAGAGAATATCAAGTTCATTCTCAGTAATCGCGTCTGACTGTCCTAATATATCCCGAAATCGTTGCTTAAAAAAACGTTTATTCGCCAACCGCACAAAAAGTGGCCCCAGATTTCGATGACGCATCAATTTTTGCGCAAGCGTCAAGTGGGCGAGTTCAATATGAACACTTCCGTTACATAATGTGAGGCTGTTGAATTCGACTGCAAGAGTTCCTCTTTGCCGTCTTGCCAGGATTTCCGTTGCCACCGATGTTCCGTAATCATGTGCAAGAAGATGAGCCGTTTGAATCCCTAACGCTTGCCAGACGCCAAGAGCCGTTTCGGCTTGTTCAATCAAGGAATAGGAATAATGTTCCGGTTTGTCAGAAAGACCAAACCCGGGATGATCGTGGAGAACCACATAGTAATGTTGTGACAGGCGTGAGAGCGTCTGAGCAAAATCATATGAAAATGTTGGGAATCCATGTAAAATCAAAAGCGCAGGAGCTTTTTCATTTCCTGCGGTCACGACAAAAATTTTGCGCCCATATATTTCGAGAAATTGGCCGTTGTCTTTCCATCTTGATAATTCGGTAGATAAGGGTTCCATTATGTACACATACCTCATATTTATTTGTGCTTTAACAACCGTTGCTCGTTGGCATCAGGATTTCAATGTACTGAACATCATTTAATTAAAAAACGTCGATAATTCTCCAAATTCAAAGTTAGCGCTTTTAGGTTCTCCAATCATTTAACCACGCCACAAGCTGTCTATTGAACTCTTTGCCTTCATGCTGCTACGAACAAAAATTGCTATAAAAGAAAAATCAAGCATTAGACTTGATTAACCTGATTAATTCACAAATTCACAATTTAAGGTCAAATGTCAAGCACCGGGTTGTCACTCAGGAGAAGCTTTGTATTAAAGCAAACTGCTGTGAATCAATAGAATTCCTCCTGAATGACAAAGATGTTGTGAATTATTCAGGATAGTACCGTTACTTCTATCGGGTGGATTCTCATGCCACCCAATGCCATAACATGACAAACCCGCAGCCCGGGTGCTTTCCCAAAACGTGGACTTTACTTTTTCTCACGACTTTCTTATTATGGTTTTATGTCATTTTTTATAGTCTGCTCTATTCATAAATTTTGCCGCAGAGTCACAGAGCACGCTGAGAATACGGAACTTAGAACAAATGCTTTCAATAAAAAAAAATAAAAATGAATGAGGGTTATCACACTTTTCAAGCTTTAATTGTCTGTTTTTTAAAACTCTGTGCTCTCTGTGGCTGATGCATAATTCAGGTTAGCATATTCATAAAAAAAACCGCACGGCTGGGCCATGCAGTCAGGAAGCTGATTGAATTGAATAAATGCGCATCTTAATTCTCGAAGACGAACATGACGTTGCAGCTTTTGTCAAGAAAGCGTTGACCGAAGAAAAGTATGCCGTTGATATCGCCCATGATGGTCGCGAAGGGGAAGACCTGGCGCTTTCCGAATCTTATGATCTGATCATCATCGATATCATGCTGCCGAAAAAAGATGGACTGGCGGTCTTAACCTCGTTGCGGAAGGAAGAATTGGAGACACCGGTTTTAATGCTTACCGCTCGTGGTGAAGTTCACGATCGGGTTGCCGGTCTGGATGCAGGCGCCGATGATTATCTTTCCAAACCATTCGCGGTGGCCGAGCTTCGGGCCAGAGTGCGCTCACTTTTGCGTAGAGGCACATCGAGTAAATCGCCGGTTTTGCACGCAGGAGATTTGACCCTGGATACCGTCAAACACGAGGTTCGACTAAATAAAAAACTCATTGAGCTGACCAATAGAGAGTACGCTATCCTGGAGTATCTTCTGCGAAACAAAAATCGACTGCTCAGCAAAGGCATGATCGCCGAACATGTCTGGGATTTTCACTTCAGCGCGGATTACAATCTTATTGAGGTCTACATTCGCCGCTTGCGCAACAAAGTGGAGCTCACAGGTCATCCCCGCATCATTCACACCATTCGCAACGGGGGCTACGTTATCCGGGAACCTGAAAATTGAGATACTCGATTCGCACACGCTTGACCTTGCTGATTGCGCTGGCTTATGCAAGCGTTTTCTTTTTTCTGGTCGCTGCAGGCGCTTTGGCGCTTTATCTTGGTATCGAAAATGATATCGACAAGAAATTGCGCACCGAACGAAATGGAATGCTCACCCTTTTTGAATCTGAATTTACCGGATTGCTGTCGGCCACAGGTTACCGGCGCAGTAAACTTACGGACGAATTTCTTGCAAAGCTCAATGATATTCACGGCTACAAAAATCAATTTGTGATTTTCTCCCTCGAATCGGAGACCGGTCGGCGCGTTTATAGCGATGGTGGAATCAAGAACGTACAATTATTGCTTCCCAAAGGATTTCTCACAAAAGAAGCAGCCTTTCACAACCAGCACCTTGTGGGTAAATTATATCGGGTTCTCATTGCGAAGCCGCTTTGGGGTACCCTGGTTGTCGGCATCGAAAATCAGGCCTTCTTCGAGGTCGCCGATCAATTCAAGGAAATACTTTTCTTTGGTGTTCCGCTGACCCTCCTACTGGTTTTGGTTGGTGGCCATTTTCTCGCCCGACATGTTATGCGGCCTGTGGTCGCGGCCGCCGAAGCCACTGAAAAAATCACCCTGACCAACCTTAGTGCGCGACTTCCGGATTACACGGGCAAAGACGAATTCGGCAAGCTTGTCAAGACACTGAATCAGATGATTGCGCGCCTGGAGCAAGGCGTCAAACAGGTGCAGCAATTCACTCATGATGCAGCACATGAACTAAGAACACCGCTAACCACTCTACGCGGCGAACTGGAGATGGCATATCAGAAGCCAAGTATGCCGGACGCAGTGCGTGCGGGGTTACAGAAGTCCCTCGATCGTGCTATATCCATGAGTCAGATTGTGGACAACCTCATGCTTCTGGCACATTCAGAGACCGGCAATTACCCAATCCAAATGAGCACATTCCGGTTGCATGAGCTTTTCCATGACCTGGTGGACGATGTGCGAATGTTAAGTGAAGACCAGCCCATTGAAATTCTTTTGACACATTGCGATGTGGTGACATTTTCAGGAGATAAACAGCTAATTCAAAGGCTGTTACTGAACCTCTCTGATAATGCACTCAAAAATACCGAACAGGGCTCCATTGAATTCACTTTGCGCAGGGGAAACAATCACATCCAGTTCACGGTTAAGGACACTGGGCGCGGCATCGCTAAAAGAGACTTACCTAACATCTTTGACCGTTTCTACAGAGTACGGCAAGCCCGCGCGCGCAGCACTGGCGGCAGCGGACTTGGCCTGGCAATTTGTAAGTGGATTGTTGAGGCGCATCAAGGTTCGATAGGCCTGAATAGCCAAATAAAGAGGGGAACCACGGTCAAAATCATCTTGCCCATCGGCTAGTGACCGTATAATGTGCGGACAGGCGGATGCTATGGAACGACCACGAGAATCCTGCAAAACAGCCGTCGGCCATCACTTCCAACAACGACTCCCGTCGATCGACTTTTTCTATTGAATTGCCCTTCCCATAGAAATATTTCGCGTCCGTATCAACGAATTTAATTGAAAGGCAACCTCTGTATTCTCACCCAAAAGCCCGCCACTAAATATTTAAACTCCAGATAAAAATCTCCGTCCGGCTCATGCTTAAGGTGAAAAAAAATTTTGTCTTGCGCACGCCAGCCAGGACGGCGGGCTAACATCGGCTGCGCATGCGCAGCATTCTATTATCCATATCATATTTTTGACTGCACAAGTCGAAATCGAATCGGAGAACGTCACTTGGCAGCGCCTCTTTCCGCAGGCGGCGGTTTCAGCTACAGTTCAGTTTCGTCAGTTATCTTGCCCCAGCTCAAAGAGAATCGAACTCACTTAATCCAATTAATGAATGACAGTCACTCAACCCCAAAGCTTGGAACAGGCACTTTTGACTCCATAAAATTGACTACGAATCAAATCCGGAGATTATCATGAAATCCTTCATCTTATTTCTTCTTGTAACCTGTCTATTCAGCAATGGCATTATAATAGCCGCGCAAGGCAATCAATTCGCAAACACATCACTGAACAAACCTAACGGGGCAATAGAGGGTGTTGTTTTAGATAAAAAGACAGGCGCCCCGTTACCAGGTGTTAACATAGTAGTGGAAGGCACTCAACGAGGCGGCGCTACCGACTCAAAAGGAATTTTTCGAATCACAAATTTACCGCCGGGAACCTACAACTTGATATTTTCCTTTATTGGATACGCCAGGATGCGGGTAGAAAATTTGAGTATAAGCAATGGCGAAACAACAAATATTGATGGTGTGGGAATGGAAGAAGAAGCAATAACTCTTAAGACACTCGTTGTAACGCCGGGTCAATTTTCGATTATGGGCAATGCTCCTTTATCACGCCAAACACTTAGCAGTCAGGATATTCAGAACATGTCCTGGGCCGAGGACATTACCAGGGCGGTGGCACGGCTTCCCGGGGTTTCTTCAAGCGATTATTCTTCAAAATTTACGGTACGTGGCGGCGAGTCCGACGAAGTTCTCATGCTCCTCGACGGTATGGAACTTTATGAGCCGTTTCATCAGCGGGATTATTCGGGCGGGCTTTTCAGCATTGTTGATATAGCAACCATTCAGGGGATTGAACTAAATACGGGCGGCTTTTCTGCTGAATATGGAAATCGCCTGAGCGGCGTTTTTAATATGCGCACAAAAAAGGTGCCGGAAGGTCAACGACACACATCGCTCGGACTTAGTATTCTCAACGCAGGCCTCTATACAGACGGCTCCTTCAATAACGGGAAAGGCTCTTATATCTTCTCCGCACGGCGAGGGATGTTGGACCTACTTTTCAAGGTAGCGCCTTTTGCCGAAGAGGCCACGCTCGACCAGTCTGCGACGCCGGAGTTTTACGACCTGATGGCTAAGGTTGACTATGCCGTGAGTCCCAAACATTTATTGTCATTTCACGGGCTCCGTGCCGGCGATAAAACAGGAATCGAGGATGTTTCTGAGGATGGAAACTTTGACAAGAATGATACAAAGTACGGCAACACATACGGATGGCTAACCCTTAATTCCAATTATACACCCAATCTTTTTTCCCGCACAATACTCTATACCGGTTATATCACGCACGACCGAAATGGATCTTTCAATAAATATGAGCCTTCGGATAAGGGTAATTTTCAGCTCTCCGATCAACGGAATTATTCACTGCTTGGCATCAAACAGGATTGGAATTGGGATGTTTCGCACAAACTATTCCTTTCGAGCGGATTTGAGGCCAAGCACGTCAATACGGACTATAAGTATTTCAGTCACCTTGAGGAAATTCGGGTCAATTCAGCCGAAGAGCTTTACGATTTTAACACAACAAGAAATATCAGCATCAACCCATCCGGCCAACAGCTTGGGCTATACCTGACAAACCGTTTCAAAGTATTGCCTAAACTGGTCATGCAAACCGGACTTCGGTACGATTACACTTCCTATACAAAGGACAATTTATGGAGTCCTCGTGTTGGTCTTGCTTATGCCTTTTCCGAGAATACATTTTTGCGCGGCGCCTGGGGATATTACTACCAGACACAGTTTATCAACAATCTGGATATCAATAACGGGAATCTGACATTTAACCCTGCCGAGCTGGCCAAACATTATGTGCTCGGCTTTGAGCACTTGTTCGCTAATGGCATTAATTTACGTCTGGAGGGTTACTATAAAGACCTTTCAGATTACAGCCCTCTCTGGCAGAATTTAAGAGACCATCTGGAAATTTTTCCCGAAGCCAGAAATGACAATGCCCGGGTGGTTCTGAATGGCGCTACGTCGAAAGGAATCGAACTTTTTCTAAAATATGATAAAGGTGGAAAAATATCCTGGTGGTTTAGCTATGCTTTGGCAAAGGCGGTGGATAATATCAAAGAGATAGAATACGACGGCTTTCTGACGAAGCGAACGGGTAATGTACCCCGGTTAAATGACCAACGTCACACCATTTTTGCTGATGTAAACTATCGTCCAAATAGTCAATGGCATTATAATCTATCGTTCCAGTATTACCGGGGATGGCCGCGTACAAATTACACTTATCAAATTCAAACACTTGCCAACGGTGACCTGCATTTCTATCCGATCCACCAGGCGTTTAACGGGGAAGTTTATCCGGCGTATCATCGGCTGGATTTACGCATCAATCGGCGTTTCAAGACCGGACACGGTGCGCTTACAGCCTTCCTGCATTTGATCAATGTGTATAATCGTGAAAATCTGAAGAAGTTCGATCTGGATACGAGGGACGATGAAGGCAATTTCTCACTTGATGCTCAGGGCAACTATGTTCCATTTCGCGATGATTCGTACTGGTTTGGTTTAATCCCTGTGATTGGGACGAGCTGGGAGTTTTAGCCACTTTTAAAGCAATTATCAATCCGGGAGATATTATGAAACCGTTAATTTTATTTCTAATAGGCTTGTTTTTAAATGTCGGTATTTTGACGGCATTTGAAACTGAAAGTGCACCCACTGCAATGACATCAAAGGCTAAATCAGGTGGTACTATCAAGGGGTTGGTTTTGGATAAAAGTACCGGGAAGGCCCTTTCAGGTGTAAATATAACCATAAAGGGTACACGGAAAGGTACGACCACAAATCAAAAAGGTGAGTTCACGCTTGCGAAAATTCAAACCGGCGCATACACATTAATATTCGATTACATCGGGTATTCCAGGAAAATCTATGACAATATCAGCGTAACAGCGAACAAAACAGTCGATATCAAATTAGTTGAAATGGATGAACAACCCATTACCGTTAAGGAAATTGTTGTGACTCCCGGGAGCTATTCACTGATGGGCCGCGAGCCATCGGTTCGACAAACCTTGACAAGTGAAGACATTAAGATGATGGGCTGGGCCGAAGATATTAGCAGGGCAGTGCAAAGGGTTCCAGGAATCGCAGGAAACGACTTTTCCGCAAAATTTAATGTCAGGGGTGGTGAGGAGGATGAATTGCTGGTTTTGCTTGATGGCATGCAGATTTACAAGCCTTTTCATCAAAAAGATTTTGGTGGCGGGCTTTTCAGTACTGTGGATATAGAAACAATTGAAAGCCTCGATCTCCTGACCGGGGGCTTTACCGCCGAATACGGCGACCGGATGAGCGGCGTTCTTAGTTTGAGAACCAAAACCCCGAAAGGAAAGCGCCAGACATCCCTGGGCTTTAGTTTGATGAACCTGCGGGCTTTCTCCATGGGAAATTTTCAAGGTGATAAGGGCTCCTGGTTGTTCTCAGCAAGGCGGGGATATCTCGACATCATCAATAGCCTCACAAAGAATGAATTCAAGCTTCGTCCCAAGTATTATGATATCACGGCCAAGATTGCGCATAAGTTTAATCAAAATCACACCCTGTCTGCGCATGTATTCCTCGCCAGTGATGACTACAAATTGGATGAAGAGGTCATTGAAACAGGTAAAACCATACCGAATATTGACTTTGTTGATACTAGCTATCAAAATAACTACGGCTGGCTGACTCTAAGCTCTCTGTTTTTACCGGAATTGCATGCGCGTACCTTGCTGTACAGCGGCGGCGTCAGGCAAAAGAGATTCTGGGACCAGTTTGACGATGATCCCGAGGGGAATTTTAACAGCGCCACCATAAATGACAATAGGGATTTCACACTTTTTGGATTAAAACAGGATTGGGCGTACGAAGCTTCAAAAAATGTCTTCATCAAACTCGGCATCGATCTCAAAAAATTAAATGTGGACTACACGTATTCCAATGAAATCATGAATGAATTCATCGCCGCCGACGGCACACTGACGGATCAGACAGAGTCCTTTGAAGCGAGCAAAAGTCAGAGTGGCAGCCAGCTCGGATTTTATGTGTCAAGTCGTTTTAAACTCCTCGCTCCCTTTACGCTGGAAACCGGCCTTCGCTATGATTATGCATCCTATACCGATGACAGACTTTGGAGCCCTCGACTAAACATGGCCTACGCATTTGGCGATGCAACTTTCTTACGAGCAGGATGGGGGCTTTTCTATCAAACTCAAGGCATTGATGAGCTGCGGATCGAATTCGGCGAAACCGCATACCAGCCCGCGGAGTTATCGAAACATTATGTGCTGGGCTTTGAGCATTTATTCAATAATGGCCTGCACTTTCGCGCTGAGGGTTATGTGAAGAGAATCAGCGATTTGCAGGATACGTACATCACTTTCAGAAACATCGATGAATTCTTTCCCGAGGCCCGGGATGACCAGATAAAATTAACCATCGATAAGGCAAACACAAGCGGTATTGAGTTTTATTTGAAATACGATACCGGCAATAAGTTTTCCTGGTGGGTTAGCTATGCGCTATCTCAGGCCGCCAACGATGTCCAGAATATCCAATACAAAGGGCGGCTTGTAAAGCAGACAGGAACGCTCCCTCGTCCATGGGATCAACGACATACGATTAATTTCGACCTTAACTATCGTCTCAATAGAAGCTGGCATTTTAACCTTGCATGGCAATATCGCAGTGGTTGGCCATACACACCTTTTGAGGTCAAGCGCATAGCCAGAGAAGATGGAACCTTTGCCTATTATCACGATTATGGTCTGTTTAATGGCAGCCGATACCCGGCGTATCATCGCCTGGACATGAGAATCAATAAGCATTTCCACACTTCAAAAGGGGAAATTACTATTTTTCTTCACATTATTAATGCATATAATCATGAAAATATTAACAATTTTGATTTTTCTGTATTAGAGGAAAATGCTGACAATTTCCGCTTTGAAATTGATAAGGAAACCTGGTTTAGCATTCTGCCATTCATAGGCGTCAGTTGGAAGTTATAGTTTCGGCGGGGTGATGGCCATTACTTTTTCGGCTCTATGTCGTTTTGTGTGGGTAAGTTTGAAAGAGATAGAAAGCCACGGATTGGCACGGATGAGAACACGGATACAACGAACTTAAGATTGCTAAAGACGCCACCCTGCAAAAGGAGCCACAATTACTCAATGAGTTAAAAAGTAAAGTAAATTAAAGTAGGAGCATGAATCAATTTCGGCAAAGAAACAGTCGAGTTCAAACGGCTTGTTTCTGAGCCTGAATAAAGTATAAATCCAAAGTAATTCTGCTGTAATATTTTATATTTACGACAGTTAGGCATTTAGCTAAATTCAAAGTCAGTATTTTTAACGCGGAGAACGCTGAGTTCGCAGAGTTAAAAATACTTTAATTTTAAAAAATATTTATCCTTGCAGAATATGGCCGGATTAAGTCATGATTTAAGGTCAAAAGCCATGCATCCGGTTGTCATTCAGGAGCGTCCTTTTGCAAAAACTAACTGCTGTTAATTAAAAAGATTCCACCTGAATAACAGAGGCGCTGTGAATTAAGCAGGATAGTATCTTTACTTTATTTTACTCTGCGAACTCAGCGTACTCTGCGGTTTAAGAAAAATTCAAGTTAGCAAAAATCTGTGTTTCATCTGTGGAAATTCGTGAGGAATACTTATTTTGACGCGTAATTGATAACAACTGTACCCACACAGAGCAACACAGAACCATTTTTTCGCTACAGTTGCATTAGCCAAATTTCAGTTTTCTTTCTTAAGATTGTCTTTCACGCTTGCCAGGCCTGGAATAAGAAGGCAACTGAGGTGACGCTAACCAGATATTTTGTTTAACGCAGGAGTCCCTGGTGACTGTCAGAAATCAGATATGTTTCGTGATTTTGCCTCTGCTCGTGCTTTCATGGCAAAATCCGTCGCACGCTCAAAGTGTGCAATCACCGCCAAAACCAAATTCCTTCAAATCCTTCGCCACGACTGTGGGCAGCGACGTTTTGTATGTCTTCTCGGCCCCGGTTCGTATGGGACGAGAAGAAGGATTGACGCTCCTTACGCTTGCCACCGTCGCCACCGGTTTTATGGCATTTCTTGACGATCCAATCGACGAGCGCTTCATTGAAGGAGATGACTTTTACATCAAACCTGCAATCGGTCTTGCCAGAATTGGCGACAGCTATGACAGAGTTTCTTCGAGGATGATTTTGGCCGGTCTCTCCGCTTCCATGCTTACAGGCAGTCTGATTTTACAAGATCAGAAGCTCTTGGAGACCACGCGGCTCACAGTGGAATCTGCTTTGATTGCCGGAGCGATTACCCAGGCGGCAAAGAGAATCTTCGGCCGGGCAAGACCATACACCGGCGAAGGGCCGGCCGAATTTGAGCCACTCACGCTCAGAAGCGGGAAAGAGATTCGTTCGTTTCCCTCTGGGCACGCAACAAGCGCCTTCGCGATGATGACCGTCATCGCGAAACAGTACAATAAATGGTGGGTCAAGATCCCTGCCTATACAGTGGCGGTGGCGGTGGCTTTGCAACGCATTGATAGTCGCAACCACTGGAGCGCTGACGTTGTGGTGGGCGGCGCCATCGGTTACTGGGTCGGCAGTTCATTGGTGAATCGCTATAAGCAGCAATCAAACAAGAGGCTCGTGAATCCTTACATCCTCGGCGGCCGAGTAGGAGTGCTTGTCAATTTCTAACCGGAATTATGCATCGACTTTGTGGTCGCATTTTTATTTTTATATCCGTAATTTATTTTATGAACCCCATTCGAATAATATCACTTCTGCTTTCTGCTTTCTGCGTGCTCGTCGTTTTCAATAGTTGCCATGCTCCCGACGAACGAAAGCTTGCCGAAACACAGGTCCCTGCCGCAATCTTGAGCACTTTTGCTGAAATGTACCCCAATGCCGTTGTGCGCGAATACAGCGAAGAAGTAGAAGAGGGTCAAAATGTTTACGAAATCTCCTTTAGAGTCGACGGCCGGAAAATGGAAATTCTCTATTTGCACGATGGTACGGTCATCGAGACAGTGGAGACAATCTCTGACCGTGATCTGCCGGTATCCATCAAAGATGCGCTAAAGAACAACTTCGGCAACTCTGAGATTAAAGAAACGAAGCGCGTTTACAAAGATTCGGACGTTTTCTATGAGGTGGAGATCAGCGTCTTACCTGACGGAGGGGCCGGGGCCCGCGAGATCCTGTTTTCAGCCGAAGGCAAAGTGATGGAAGAAGAGGATGAAGAAGACATAGACTAAATCGCTTTCGTGATGGCAAAAAATCGGTGTAGTGAATTTCAGCACCGGCTGAAAAACTCCTCATGCATACCAAAAACCGCTCCTGCCGTTGAGCAAAAATTCATCGTCATTCATATTCTATTTACCTTGATTCGCCACGTTGAGCACAAAAATCACTTGCTTTGCGCCCATCAAAACAAGTCTTCAACAATGACAACACCCACCTGTTCAGAGGTAAACCTTTAAACGGACTATTGTCCAAAAGCTCAAAATCTCGTGCATACGGTATATACTTCACATCCTCCAATGCGTGTGTAAAACCCAACATAAAAGACAATATCGTCTTTGACAATTCTTTCATATCCATTGGATTCATCCCGTTCTTTTTTAAATTTCATAAATAATAGTAATATGAATTGTGTGCTGCAATGCAACAAGTTGTTTAAACAGGGAGATAAGTATGTCACAAATGCAAACTCAGGGCACAAATGGGGAAATAATCGGTCTTAAAGAGTGGGAGCAACGAAAAGAGTTCGTTGGTTTTACAGAAAAAGATGCAAGATTGTTAAGGGAGTTTCAGCCAATTGCAGAGGATTGCGTTGATGCTTTTCTGGAAGAATTATACAAAAAGCTTTTACAAGTTGAGGAGACGAAGTCGTTTTTCCCGGACGAAACCATGCTCAACCGAGTCAGGAAACTTCAAAAAACATATTTTCTTGAGTTGACGGCAGGAGACTACGGCGAATCCTATTTGAATAATCGTCTGCAAATTGGCCGGATTCATTATAGAATTGGTTTATCACCACGCTGGTACATTGGAACTTATTCAATATACCAAGGGCTTGCAATACCGCGCTTGCTCCAAGCCTTAAAGGGTGATTATGATAAAATGCTAAGAGCTCTTTCAGCATTGATCAAAATAATCCAACTGGATCAAGAGTTGGCAATCACGACCTACATTACATCGGCCGAAAGGGTCATCACACAACAATCGCGGGAAATTCTGGCGATTTCCACACCGGTTGTTCAAATGTGGGAAGGCATCCTTGTCGCACCCCTTATCGGCACATTGGATAGTCAACGTACCGAGCAGTTTATGGAGCGATTGCTTGAAAGTGTCGTTAAGACCAATTCACAAGTTGCTCTGGTAGACATAACCGGTGTGCCGACAATTGATACCCAGACTGCTCAGTACCTCATTGAGGCTGTAAACGCAGTGAAATTGCTGGGTGCGCAAGTTGTGCTAACCGGCATATGTCCGGCAATTGCGCAAACGCTTGTGCATCTCGGTATCGAACTTACTGATGTTGTTACCTGCGCCTCACTGGCAGCGGGGGTGCGATATGCACTAAAGAATAAGGAATTGAACGGTGCAAGCAAGAACGAAAGTTTTTGAGGAGAAGGAAAAGATGACAAACGAAGGTATTGCCGTTATCAAAGTGCGTGATGTGCTGATGGTCGTAATACCGCCTGAACCGGATGACGAAACCGTATCTAATTTGCAGAATCAAATATTGCGGGCTATAGAAAAGAATGAAGCGAGCGGGCTTGTGCTCGACATTTCCACGGTGGAGGTACTAGATTCCTATTTTGCACGGATGGTTTCAGAGACCACCAAGATGGTTGCGCTAATGGGTGCAAGAACAGTTATCGCAGGCATGCGCCCAAGTGTCGCTATTGCTACAATTGAACTGGGATTAACTCTCGGCAACACTCTGACGGCTTTAAGTGTAGACCGCGCCTTTGATATCTTGCACAATGCATCCAATGGCATGAAACCACGATGATTGAAAAACAAGATCACGAAATACCAATTCGTTTAGAGAGCGATATCATCACCGTTCGGAAACAAGTCCGCACTGTGGCCACCGACTTAGGATTTGGGCTGACGGATGTAACACGGATTGTAACCTCCGCATCTGAATTAGCACGAAACATTATGAGTTATGCGGGAGCCGGGGTCATGCGGTGGTTTGCCATAGAGTCTGAGCACAGAACCGGCATTGAATTGACATTTGCAGACAATGGACCAGGTATAATTGACATTGAAGCCGCCAGTGAACCGGGTTACAGTAGCAATGGAGGACTGGGCATGGGATTGCCCGGAACGAAGCGCCTGATGGATGAAATGGAGATTCAATCTGAAGTCGGTGAGGGCACAACCGTCATAATAAAAAAATGGTTAAAGAAATAAAAAGATGCAACATTCTCTGACGCAAACAATCGAAATTACGCACGCCAGTGACGTATATATCGCTAGAGAAGCTGTTAAAAACATAGCGCTTGAAATCGGTTTTGCTCACAAACCATGTGGAGAGCTTGAATTGGTTGTGACGGAACTCGCTACCAATCTGGTTAAGCATGCACAGTTTGGCTCACTGACAATTAAATCGACTTCGTTTGATGGCTGTGGCGGCATTCAAATAGAAACTTATGACAAAGGCCCCGGAATTCAGAATGTAGATCAAGCAATGTGCGATGGCTATTCATCTATTGGAAGTTTCGGTTACGGTCTCGGCACAATCAACCGAATTGTGGATGAATTTGTAATTTCATCGAAATCCGGTGAAAACAACACCACATATATGTTGTGCAAAAAATGGCTGCCTGATGAAACATCCGGCAACAAGTCCTGCCCACTCACATTTGGAATAGCTTCGCGTGCCCACCCCCAATGCTCGGTAAATGGAGACGCCTTCGTTGTGAAAAAAGGAAATAAGGCTGCACTTGTGGCTGTAATCGATGGCCTTGGCCATGGTCAGTTAGCACACCTGGCATCGCAGAAAGCCCGGTCTTACATAGAAAATCATTTTGAACAACCACTCTTAAAAATATTTCAGGGCGTAGATCACACATGCCAGTCAACCCGGGGAGTGGTTATGGCTCTCGCCCGCTTCGATTGGGAACAAATGCTACTGAGCTTTGCAAGTGTCGGAAATATCGATGCCCGTGTCTTCGGCAGTTCCGAGCCGACACGCTTCATCTTTAGACGCGGCATTGTGGGGAGAAAAGCGCCGAACCCGAAAGTAACTCAACATCGTTGGGAAGAAAAAAGTATGCTGATTCTCTTCTCTGATGGTCTGAAAAATCATTGGACGCGGGATGAATTGGCCCAATTTCCCAGGCAACCGGTGAGTAGTGTCGCGCACCGACTACTGCGGAAATATTCCAGAGACAACGATGATGCGACAGTAATTGTAGTAGGGAATGCTACACCATGAACAAAGAAGAATTGCAACAACGACTTGCGGCGGCTGAGGAATACAGTCGCGCTTTGGCTGCAGAATTGGAGGAAACAAATAAAGGGTTGATGGCCATAACCCTGGAATTGGAAAAAATGCGCCAGTTAGAACGCCATTTAGCCTACCATGATTCACTTACCAGTCTGCCCAATCGGGAATTGTTTTACGATCGCCTGAATAATGCCGTTGCCCGGGCAAAAAGAAATGGACATAAAGTGGCGGTGCTATTTCTCGATTTAGATGACTTCAAACAAATCAATGATTCTTTTGGTCATGATATCGGAGATCAATTGCTCAAGTCCGTAGCGCAACGTCTGCAGGATAGCATTCGTGAATGCGATGCCGTTGCCCGATTAGGAGGGGATGAGTTCACCATATTATTAGATCAGATTCCACGGATGCAAGATGCCGCCAGCGTGGCAAAAAAAATTCAAAATACTGTATCAAGTCCGTTTATTTTAGATGGAAATGAGTTAAACATTGCAATCAGCATCGGAATAAGCCTGTACCCAAATGATGGGCAAGATGCGGAGATTCTTATAAAACATGCTGACGCTGCTATGTACCGGGTTAAAAGCGAGGATACAAACTGTTGCCGGTTTTATGACGAAGCAAGGAAAGCTGGTGCTGCGAATGGCTCCGATTTAGAGAATGAACTCAGAATTGCAATCGAAAATGGCGAGTTGGAGCTCCACTACCAACCTCAGGTTGATTTGAGAACAAAACAAATCATCGGTGTTGAAGCACTAGTCCGTTGGCAACACCCCGATCATGGTTTTTTGCCACCATCTGAATTTATTTCTCTGGCAGAAGAAACAGGGCTAATCGTGCCGCTTGGAGAATGGGTTTTAAACACTGGTTGTGAGCAAAACAAAGCCTGGCAAATGTCAGGTTTACCTCCAATACGCCTGGCAATTAACCTCTCTGCCCGGCAATTTCGGGTTTTAAGATTGCAAGAAACTGTAAATCAGGTACTGCAAAAAACCGGGCTTAATCCGTCTCTTCTTGTTTTGGAACTCACAGAATCAAGTGCTATGCAAAATGTAGAAGTCACCATTATGACTCTAAATAATTTGAGAGACATGGGTGTCCGCATTGCAATGGACGATTTTGGTACCGGGTACGCTTCATTGAATTACCTGAAACGATTTCCCATAGATATACTAAAAATCGATCGCTCCTTCGTAAATGGGCTGCATAGCAATCAGGACGACTGGGCGATTATTTCCGCGATTGTGGCAATGACACATAGCTTAAAATTGAAAGTGCTAGCCGAGGGTGTTGAAAAAGAAGAACAACTTACGTATTTGCGATCACTGAAATGCGATGAATTTCAGGGTTTCTATTTTAGCCGCCCCCTCCCCGTTGACGCTTGTACCGAGCTACTGCAGTCACAGGCTGCAACTTAAACCATCCTGTTGTCTTTAGCCTGAATAATTCACAGCCCCCTTGTCATTCCGGAGATTTTTTTTAGTTTACAGCAGTTTACCAAGCTAACAAGACGCCTCCTGAATTATGCATCAGCCACAGAGGCGCAGAGTTTAAAAAACAGATAATTGAAGCTTGCAAAATGTGAGAACCCTCATTCGCTCTTAAAATTTTTCTTTATTGAGAGCATTTGTTCTAAGTTCTGTGTGCTCTGTGGAAAAATTTATGAATAAAGCAAATACAGAAAAAAATTTACACAACGAAAAAAAGGCCATGCCGGAAAAAATAGAACGAGCACAAGAGCTAATCAAAAATCAAGACAATGAAACGCTTAAACAATTACTCTCTGCAAATCCAGAAATTTCCAATGCAATTACTGCACACGGTGTTTCGCTATTGACTTTTTCGGCTTATTGCAGAAATCAAGGAGCCATTCAATTAATCAGAAGCAAAAAAAGCGACATTGACTTTTTTGAGTCAGTTATTCTTGGTGATTTAGAGCTTGCTGAAAGATACCTTGCCAAAACGCCTGCTCTAATAGAAACATTTAGCGCTGACGGCTTTGGAGCGCTGGGTCTGGCTTGTTTTTTTGACCAATTCAAATTGGCGAAGATGTTGATCAATGGTGGGGCAAAAATTGACCAACCTTCTAATAATGATTTCAGTGTTTATCCCATTCACTCAGCTTGTGCCGTTTCAAATTTTGAAATAACTGAATTGTTAATCAAGCGTGGCGCCAATGTGAATGTCAAACAACAAAGCGGGGTGACTCCGTTACATTCAGCCGCACATAACGGCAATCTGGAAATCGCTAAACTATTGATTGAAAACGGGGCTGATGTTTCGGCCCAAACGACCACAGGACAAACTCCTTTAGACTTGGCTAAGGAAAAGAACTTTAAAGAAATTATGAATTGTTTAGAGCAAAGTTAAACGATACGGCAACGAGTAAAAACGCAATTCAAAAATTCAACATTCCATTTTGAATTTTGACAGGGCGCATCAATTCTACCAAAACTGCTAAGATACCCCATCGTTATTCCGCTACACACCTGCCAGAACACCGAAAATATCCACAAAAAAACCAACTATTTGAAAAAAAACCTTGACATTTTCTTAAAATATCTCTAATAGTTGTCAGTACTCAAATAACTCTTAAAATAGTTTTTTCACTTATTTCGTTCCTTGTCTGACTCTTAAAACCTGCAAATAAATATAACATTCATCGCCTGGAGCGTTCTGATGAGCTACAAACTAATACTTCATTCCTTATCAATCACAGGAATAATACTCATGATGAACAGTTCTAATCTTACAGGCCAATCTGCAAACACAGTAAAAGCCAACGGCATTAATCTCTCCTACGAAATCACAGGCAATGGCCCGCACTTGATCTTGATCGAAGGGCTCGGAGTCGGTGCATGGTTGTGGGAGAAACAGGTACCGGCTTTTTCGAAAAACTTCACTACTGTCGTGTATGATAACCGCGGTGCCGGCAAATCGGACAAACCTGAGGGCCCCTACACCATCAGCCTGATGGCCGACGACCTGGCAGCACTGATGGACACCCTCCAAATTTCAAAAGCTCACATTTTGGGCGCATCCATGGGGGGATTCATCGCCCTGGACTTTGCCCTTCGTTATCCCGAAAAAGTCGACCGGCTGGTTTTGGTGGCAACCAGTGCAGGCGGTCCGGATCACGTGCCCATGTCACAGGAAGCACTGGCTATGCTTTTTATCACCGACAGCGACCCGAGACGGTTGACCAGAAAAAAGCTCGCACTGGCTTACACAGATTCTTTTCTTCAAACAAAAGAAGTCGAACACCTGGTCGAGCTGCGCATGAAAAATCCGCAGCCACCACACGCCTACATGGCGCAAATCACAGCGGGTACAATTTTCAACTTGTCCGAGGAAGTCAAAAACATCCAGGTCCCATGCCTTGTTACGGCGGCTTCGGAAGACTTACTCGTGCCGGTGGCCAATGCCAAAAATTTGCACAAAAAAATAGCTGATAGCCAGCTCAAAATTTACCAGGGGCCCGGGCATCAGTTTTTTGTTGAAAATCCTGAGCCATTTAATCGAGATGTCATTGAATTTTTAACAAAATCGATCAAATAAAATCCAACTTACCAAACAAAGAATACTGTGGGGAGACCAGCAATGGATAACATTCAGCGAGCCATCTTTGAAGACTTTGGAATGGGGTACGTTAAATTTGGTCACAGTGAGCTTATGGGACGCGTTGTCGGATTACTCCTGTGCCACACGGAACCGATTTCAGTGGATGAAATATGTCAAGAGCTGAATGTGACCAAAACCCCAATTACTCAGATCTGCCGCCGCCTTGAGGAGCTCAACCTGACCCGCCGAATCAGGGTAAAAGGACACCGCAAGCATTTCTTTCAAATTACGCCCGATCCCTTTTTGCAGGCAAGTATAAATATGTCACGATTGTACGAAGACAATCTACAAGTGGCTGAAAACCATTTGCACCCCCTTCTGGAAAAATATAAAGCTGCAACAGCAGATGAAAAAGAAAAACTAAAAATCGTTTGTGAGCGCTTAATTCGAATGCGTGAATTTAACCTTCGGCTGATTAAATTCCACCAGCAATTTATAAGTGACTGGAGAACAGCCCAGACAAATCTACCCACCATAGAAGATTACAGCGAAAAGCTAGGAATACACGCTGCTTAAAAAAATTGTTCAACACCAAATAAAGAGATGATAAAATGCGCCTCAAAAAAAAAGTTGCCATCATCACTGGCGCTGCCTGTGGCATTGGCCGGACGACTGCCCTGACTTTTTCCCGGGAAGGTGCGAAAGTCGTTGCGGTGGACCTGCAACAAGAAGCCGGCACCCGGCTTGTGGACGAAATTTCCAAGACTGGTGCAGAAAGCAATTTTGAGCAGGTGGATGTCACCGATCCCGGGCACGTTAACACGATGATTGAAAACACTGTAAAAAAATACGGAAAAATCGACATTCTCGTTAACAATGCCGGCATTGTCATGGATGCGCAGTTACTGAAAATGGAGCTACAGCAATGGCAGCGGGTTATCGATGTCAATTTGAAGGGCGTGTTTCTGTGTGGCCAGGCAGCAGCGAGAGTGATGGCTGAGCAGGACACCGGTGGAGTGATTCTGAATGCCTCTTCTGTGGTTGGGCTGTACGGTAATTTTGGTCAGAGTAACTATGTTGCCACCAAAGCCGGCGTTATCGGCATGACCAAGACCTGGGCGCGTGAGTTAGGCAAAAAAGGAATTCGCGTCAATGCCGTTGCCCCGGGCTTTATTGCCACAGACATTATCAAAGCCATACCGGAAAAAGTCCTCGAAATAGTCAAGGCAAAAACACCGCTGGGTCGAATGGGCAGGCCGCAGGACATCGCCAACGCCTACCTGTTTTTAGCCTCCGAAGAAGCGGCCTTTGTTACCGGCACCGTGCTCTCGGTGGATGGCGGGTTGATTGTTTGAGTCGAATTATTATCGATGCCATATGAGAATTGTACTAATGATACCAATGGCTTTATTGTTTCTCATTTGAACTTATGAAATTTCGGATTTCGATTTGTTTTTTTCAAATTTCCCGCCTGCCGTTCGAGGCTACTGTCTGGAGATTGTATGCAAAACTACTTTAATATCAATGACATAAAACTGTATGTAGAAATCCGTGGACAAGGTGAGCCATTGCTTTTGATTCCGGGCCTGGGTACAGGAACCTGGCTTTGGTCGAAAAACATCGAGGTTTTGTCCAAACATTTCGAGCTGATCATGCCGGAGCTGCGCGGCAGTGGCCGTTCCGAAAAACCGGATCAACGTTATTCCATCGCGCTTTTTGCCGAGGATATAAAAGCTTTAATACAAAAACTTCAATACAGAAAAGTCGCCATTCTGGGTGTATCCATGGGTGGATTCATCGCCCAGCATTATGCCGCCAATTGGCCGGAACATATCAATTCGCTCATCCTGGTTGGCACCTCCCAGGGCGGAAACCAGCAGATCGGCCCGACCGGTGAGGTTTTATGCCGAACCATCCGTCCGCGTGGCCGCAGTAAACGCGAACGCCTGGAAGACGGCTACGACCTGAATTTTAGCAAAGATTTTATGTCGCAGCACCCGGAAGAGCTTGAAAAAATCACGAACCGGCGCACTGAGTTTGCGCAACCGGAATACGCGTACTACCGACAACTTTTGGCTGGCGCCGCTTTTGACGGTCAACCCTGCACGCCTAAAATTCAAGCGCCAACGTTGATTTGTGCTGCTCAGAACGATCCACTGGTTCCCATAGAGGACGCTTATACATTGCAAAAAAGCATTCGCGGTTCTCAGCTCGAAGTATTTGCCGGAAAGCACCTGTTTTTGTACGAGCACTATGAAAAATTCAATCGCATCATCATCGATTTTTTGAATGAAACAATGGATATGGAAAAAGCACATTCGGAAAACCTCCTTTCTGAATAGAAATTGACCAAAAACTCGCGTCTTTGTCATTTCGACAAAATGGGAGAAAACTGGAAGCACACCAACACCTTAGCGTCATCAAATTGTTTTTATTTCAGACAAATGTTCACGCCCCAGGTTCTTCAGCTTGAACAACGGGTTCGAAATGACAACAGACTTAAGCTTTTCAATCAGACACGATATCTAAATTGGGGAACCAGTGGGAAGCAGAAAGCCAAAATCCGAAATTCATATTTCGAGAATAGGAACAAGCCATGTATATCGGGGATTATCTTGCTCGTCGTTGTGTGTATACGCCTGATGCGCTGGCATTAATTGACGTTTCAGAGCAGCCGGCAGGAAAATACACGTACCGTGAGCTCAACCAGCGCGCCAATCAGCTTGCTCACTGGCTGCGTGAATCCGGAATAAAAAAAGGTGACCGGGTGGCCATGCTGGCTTACGACGGTGTGCATTTTTATGATACATTTTTTGCCTGCAGTAAATTGGGCGCGATTTTTGTCCCGTACAATTGGCGGTTACATCCCCGGGAAATCGAAAAGCAAATTCGGCTAACCACACCTGAATTTTTGTTTTACAGTCCGGACGCGCCCATGACCGGCATCGTCGAACATCTCCAAACCTTTTCTGATATAACCAAAATCATACCTGTTGCAGATAACACAGAGTTAAATTTAACCACCAATTTGTCTGAAACTGAATTGACAGCCGTAACCTGTGAATCCGTGACAGAGCCCGATACAGCCTGTTTGCTCTTTACCGGCGGCACGACCGGCGAACCTAAAGCGGCGCAAATGAGCCACGGTCAAATTGTCTGGAATACAATGAATTCCATTCTTGGCGACATACTAGGCACAGACAGCTTTTTGAATGTATTTCCCCTGTTTCATGCCGGCGGATTGTTTGCCTTCTCTCTGCCAATTCTTATTCAAGGCGGCACCGTGGTACAGACAAAGAAATTCGATGCGGAGCAGGTGCTAAATCTTATCGAATCAGAAAGTGTGACAATTTTCGGCGGTGTCCCAACCATGTTCCAGATGTTGACAACTGCGCCCAACTGGCAGCAGGCAGACCTCAGCTCGCTGCGCTATTGCATGAGCGGCGGCGCCCCCATGCCGGTGGCATTGATTCAAAAATACCAGCAAGAAAAGGGCGTCGTGTTTCGCCAGGGCTTTGGCATGACGGAATTCGGTCCTGGGGTATTTTCCCTGGCCAGCGCAGATGCAGAGCGCAAAACCGGTTCTATCGGCAAACCGAACTTTTTTGTAGATGCACGGGTGGTGGAGCCGCAAATCAATCAGCCCAATCCTGCGAATGGAGTGGGTGAGTTAATCTTGCGCGGCCCCTCTGCTACCACAGGCTACTTCGGCAATTCTGAAGCTACCGCAGCAGCATTTGACAATGATAATTACTTTCATACCGGCGATCTGGCGTACATTGACGACGAAGGCTATTTCTTCATCGTAGACCGCCTGAAAGACATGTACATCAGCGGTGGTGAAAATGTCTACCCGGCCGAAATCGAAGCGGTTTTGTATCAACATCCGGCCGTGGCCATGTGCGCGGTCATCGGCATACCAGATACAAAGTGGGGATATGTCGGACAGGCATTTGTGGTCCCCAATAAGGAGCAACAGGTGCGGGAAGCGGATTTATTGAATTTTTTAAGGGATAATCTGGCTAAATACAAGGTGCCAGAATCAATCACTTTTCGCGAAAGCTTACCCATTTCCGGTGCGGGTAAAATTCTTAAATCTGAATTGTGTAAATGAAATGCACGGAACTTCTATTTTACAAACGTATTTGCGATCGATGCACGATCGTGATCCCCCACACGTTACTTTTCCTAAACTGCAAAAGTTTGGGGAAGGTATTTGCTGTGAAAAAGGTCAAGCCAACCAATTACCATATTACTTAACAGGAGGATACAATCATGATTAGGAAACTTGTTTTTCTGCTTTTCTTGACACTGTTGATGGTGAGCATGCTGCAGGCAGCCGACGCGACCATTAAAGGCGTAGTCAAGGGAAAAGACAGTGGCAATCCATTAGCCGGAGCCAATGTTTTTCTGAAAGGAACCAGTTACGGTTCCTCAACTAACAATCAGGGAGAATACTCCATAGTGAACGTATCTGCGGGCACCTACCGGCTGGTGATCTCGTATATCGGCTTTGCTCAGCACGCGCAGGATGTCACTGTCAGTGAGGCGGCCGAGCTCGCCGTAAATATTGACATGGAAAAATCAGAACTCATTAGCGAACAAATCGTTGTCACAGCCTCAAAAGGGGCGGAAAAAATCACCGAAGCACCGGCCACTATAGATGTCATTATGGCGCGGGATGTGGCGGAACACCCCTCTGCCAATGTCGGCGAGCTGCTGGCTTACCAGAAAGGCGTCGATTATATCCGTACGGGCGTCGTCGGAACGGGCATGAACATCCGTGGTTTTAACAGCGCATTTAACGCCAAAAACTTACAGATGAACGATACCCGCCTATCTACACTCGTCGCTACGGGATTGCCTTTAGGCGTGCTTTCATCCACCGTAAAAGATGATATCGAAAGAATCGAAGTGATTCTGGGTCCAAGCGCTGCGCTCTACGGCCCGAATGCCCACAACGGTCTGATTAATACCATTACCAAAGACCCGCGCAACTCACAAGGCACAACCTTCGCCGTGGGTGGTGGTAGCCAGAGCACCATTGGTGGACGACTCCGTCACGCCAAAGTCGTGAATGATAAATTCGCCTACAAAGTCAGTGCCGAGTATGCCCAGGGCGAAGAATTTAGCTTTGTGGACTCGGTTTATGTTGGCGGAGTGGGTTTCGACGAGTTAGGATTAGATAGAGATTTTGATTCAATGCGAGGCGAAGCTTCGCTTTACTTCACTCCAGCGACCGGCTCCGATGTCATTTTGAGCTATGGCGGTAGTTTGAGCAACAATCTCGGCGTGACCAATGCCGGCCGTAACCAGATCAAAGACTGGCAGGTGCACTATCTGCAAGCGCGATATGTATCTCCGAAATTATTTGCGCAGGTCTACCACACCTGGAGCAAAACCGAAGATACCTACGCCATAAACCAGCGTACGCAAAATTATCTCACGTTCATCAATGCCGGTTTTTCTGAGGAAGAAGCTTTGCGACGTTCCCTGCACGAACAGTGGGCCGGCGCCACGCCGGATGCAGGTATTGCTCTGAATAGAGACGCAAATTTCAAAGACAAGTCCCGACGCTGGAATGCTGAAACGCAATATAACAACACCTGGAGCGGCTTTCAAGTCACGGCCGGCGCCCAGTGGCAAAGGGATATCGCCAACAGCAAAGGCACTTACCTTATCGATGACGGTGGGAACAGCCCCATCAACCTTGATCAGTTCGGTGTTTACGGTCAAGTAGAAAAACCGTTAGGCGACACCGGCGCTGAGCTTGTGCTTGCAGCCCGTGGCGATGATCATGAACTGTACGGTTTTAACTTCATCCCGAAAGCGGGACTGCTGTTCAGTCAGGGAAACAGTACATGGCGGGTGACTTACGGCAAAGGCATCGCGGCGCCCACCATTTTAAACCTGAGCGCCAATATTTTCGGTGGCCTGCTGTTGGGTAACGGCGAAGGATTTACCCTGGCTGACGGCAGCAAAATTGAAAAGTTAGAGGTTGAAAACATTCAAACCATTGAGCTGGGTTACAAAGGCTTGCTGTCAGAAAAATTTTATCTTGATGGAAATGCTTATTACAATATGCATGAAAATTTCATCAGTCCGCTCATCAACATTGCCAACTTTCCTGCAGGGCCGGTGGTCAGCCACCGCGGTGACCAAGTCATCGATGATCTAAACTCCGGTGTTTTTGGACCGGGTGATTTTTTGCTGACCTATTTAAACTTTGGTGAAGTCCAAACCTTCGGACTGGATCTGGGCCTGAATTACTTCATCAACCAAAATATGTCTTTCAGGTTGAACTATTCCTTTTTTGATTTCGACCTGGATACCAAAGACACCAAAAACGACGGCAACCGTGACGGCAATATCGATGAAAATGACTTACCCATTAACACGCCCAAACACAAACTCAACGCCAGCCTGAATTTAAGCCACGACACCTGGTTTGGCTCACTGGGTGCACGCTGGGTCGATGAATACGACTTTTTCTCCGGCATCAATATCGCAGCCGCGACTAATAACGATCTTACGTACGGCGGCGATCCAGTGGTCGAAGGTCAGCGTGTGGGCCGTGATTTCAACGAAGGGCCGTTGGGTGGTTTCGTGAATTTAGACATCGGCCTGGGGTACCGGGTCAATAAAAACTTCACGGTTTCCGGTCAAGTGATCAACATTCTGGATTCTGATGTGCGGGAATTCGTGGCCTCGCCGGCAATCGGCCGCCTCTTTTCCCTCGAATTAAAATACATAATCTTTTAAGTAAACGAAACAACCGACCCTCTTTCTTTGAGAGGGTCGGTTGTTAATAATATGCAAAATCCCAAAGACACCGTCGGCATCGTCAGTACCGGCATGCATCTTCCAGAAAAGTATATGACCGCAGCGGAAATAGCCGAACAAAGCGGTCTGCCGGAATGGGTGGTGCGCGAAAAGCTGGGTATTCACAAAAAATACGTCGCCGGAGCGGACGACCATCCCAACGAAATGGCCGTGCAAGCTGCAAAAAATTGCCTGGCAAAAACCAACATCCGGCCGGAGGAAATTGACGTGGTGCTCTGTACCACCGAAGAATGGAAAGAATACTTGCTCTGGACTGCCGGTATCCACCTTGCGCACGAAATTGGCGCCACCAACGCCTGGGCTCTCGATATCCACATGCGCTGCTGCACCACCATTGCCGCGCTCAAACAGGCGAAAGATATGATTCTCGCGGATCCGGAAATCAACACCGTTCTGATCGCCGGCGGGTATGTGGTCAGCAAATTCATCAATCTAAAAAACGCCCGTACCAGCTTTCTGTTTAACATCGGCGCCGGCGCCGGGGCCCTTCTGCTGCGCCGAAACTGGCCGCGCAACCAGGTTCTTGGCAGCCACCTCATGACAGACGGCTCCATGAGCAAGCATGTCATCGTGCCAGCCAGCGGAACAGTAAAACACCCCACCGACACGGCGGTGACGAACGACGAATTCAGCTTCGACCTTGTGCAGCCCGAAGCTATGAAAAACCGTCTGAACCAGGTCTCTATGGATAACTGGCTACGCTGCATCGATGAGGCTCTGCGTAAAAGCGGCGCCAAACCAGACGGTACGCCTTACACCCGTCAGGATGCAGGCTATCTCAACATGATCCTGGTGAAACCCTCAGCCCACCGCGACATGCTGCACCGCCTGGGTCTCACCGAAGAACAGTCCGTGTATCTGGGGCATATCGGCCACATCGGCGAGCAAGACAGCATCCTTTCCATTATAGAAGGCGAAAAACAGAGTCGACTGAAAGACGGCGAACTGATGATCATGGTTGGCGCCGGCATCGGCTACGTCTGGGGTGCCGCGTGTGTGCATTGGGGCGAAGTTTGTTGAAGTGTTTGCTATTCGAGTGTTACTTTGGCAAAAACATTAACGTTTTAGAACTAAAACACTTATTTGGAATTTTGCACTAAAGAAGTTGTAAATAATCAGGTTAAAACATTTTTACGGCATGGCTTTAGTACTGTCCAACACAACGTCTAAATCATGGAATCTCAAAAATCTAACTACGTCACCGACTGGCTGGACAAGCGCGCAAAACTGACTCCGGAACGTGTTGCGCTGGTAGATTGGAACAGCGGCCAGGAATGGAATTACGCGGAATGGAACGCTCGCGCCAACCGCACCGCCAATTTCTTGCGAGAATTGAGTGTTCAAAAAGGCGATCGGGTATCGGTCTATGCCAGTAACTGCGTTGAGTATGTGGATCTTTTTTTTGCATGTGCTAAAATCGGCGCCATCCTGCACAATCTCAACTGGCGCCTGACCGTACACGAGCTGCGCGGAATCATCGCCGACGCCGAGCCCAAAATATTCGTCTATTCGCCGGAGTGGCAGGAGCAAGTTGAAGAGCTCCGCCCCGCACTAAAGGGAATTTCCCATATCGTCTCTATTCACCCGATTGCCTATTCACAAGATCAGCCATTGGCAGGCCGCAACCATTGCTCAGACAAACTAACCGAGCGACCCGATTTAAAACCGGACGATCCCTGGGGCATCTACTACACCGGCGGCACCACCGGTCTGCCCAAAGGTGCCATCTTGACCCACGGCAACATGACCTGGAACAGCGTCAACACCGTCATGAGTTGGGGCGCCACAGCCGAAGACTGCGCCCCGCTACAACTGCCGTTTTTCCACATTGGCGGGCCGAACATTTTCATGCTGCCGTTGGTGCATGTCGGCGGAAAAACCATTCTCTGCCGGGAATTCGACCTTGAGCAGACATTTGATCTCGTTGAGCGCGGTGGTATCACTCATTTCGTCGGCGTACCGACTATGTTCCTCATGATGCAGCAGCATCCGCGTTGGGCCAAAACCGATTTCGCCCATCTCAAATTGGTGACCAGCGGCGGCGCACCCTGCCCTCTGCCGGTGATGGAAAAATTCTGGCAAAAAGGTGTGGATTTCAAAATGGGTTATGGGCTCACCGAGGCTGCCGGCAATAATTTTTGGCTGCCACAAACGGCTGTACGCCGTAAAACCGGTTCGGTGGGATTTCCTATTTTCCATATTGGCATGAAAGTGACAAAAGAGGATGGCTGCGAATGTGCCGCCAATGAAACAGGGGAACTGCACATTCGCGGCCCGCACATCACACCCGGCTACTGGAACAACCCGGAAGCCACAGCCGAAACCATCAAAAACGGCTGGCTGCACACCGGCGATCTGGCGAAAACCGACGACGAAGGCTACTTTTACATTATTGGGCGCAGCAAGGATATGTTCATCAGCGGTGGTGAGAATGTCTATCCCGCCGAAGTTGAAAACGCCCTGTACGCCCACCCGGCTGTGGCAGAGGCCGCGCTTATCGGTGTTGCGCACGAAAAATGGGGCGAAGCAGGCAAAGCGTTTGTGGTTGTCGAACCAGGGCACACGCTTACCACCGCCGAGCTGCTCGACTTTCTGCGCCAGCGTCTGGCGAAATACAAAATTCCGCGGTCCCTGATTTTTCTGGACGAACTACCAAAGACGGCTATCGGCAAAATCGATAAAAAGATTTTGGCATTGAAGTGTTAGTATTTAGTGCGCTAAAGTGTCAGATTGGTGCGAGCGTTTTAAGCATCAGTCTAATAATCCACCAAGCCGCCGCGAAGATTAAGCAAATTCGATCGATAAGGAGAATGTAATGATTTTATCCTGGAGCCTGTTCATCTTCTACCTGCTCGGCACCTCGTATCTGGCCTGGCTGGGATTCAGGCGGACAAAAAATTTCGGGAGTTTTGCCATTGGCAAGGGAGATATGTCGCCGTTTGTAGTGGGTATTACCCTGGCAGCGAGCACGGCTTCGGCTGCCACTTTCATAATCAATCCGGGTTTTATTTACGTGCACGGGCTTTCCGCATTCATGCATTTTGTGGTCGCGGTCGGTTTGGGATTCTGCCTGATGCTGGTGCTGCTTTCCTTTCGCTTTCGGCGGCTTGGCGAGAAAAACAAAGCGCTCACCATGCCGCACTGGATCGGCGAGCGATACGGCTCAAAAAATGTGGCCCTGTACTTTGCTTTCATCAACCTGTTTTCCCTGGCGTTCGTAGTGCTTATCGTCGGCGGACTTTCCATCGTCATGCAGAAACTGCTTGGTGTTTCCAATATCCTAGCGCTGCTCATCATACTGGGCTTTGTTACCAGCTACGTTTTTGTCGGTGGCACTTACGCCCATGCTTTTACCAACACGCTGCAGGGATCGCTCATGCTGGTGGTGACGCTGGTGATCATCATTTCAGGTTTCAAGCTGTTCTTCCAGGGCTCACCGGGCTTTTTTGAGCGAATAGCGGCGCAGGATGCCAATCTAGTGGCCTGGGTGAATCCAGCCAGCAACCTCTTCAACAGCGTCTTTTCCATTTACATCAGCGGTTTTGTCATCGGTGCGGCTGTAGTATGCCAGCCGCATATTTTAACCAAAGCGCTCTATGTGAAAAGTGACCGCGCCGTGCGCCAGTATCTCATCGTAGCCATCATCGCGCTGGTGATTTTTTTCGCCCTGCCCCTCGCCGGCTTTTACGCCCGCCTGGGACTTTCCCCGGAGCAACTCGTCGATGCCGCAACCGGTGCCTTCCGCCAGGATCTGGTCATGACCGTTTACCTCGAAAACGCTTTCCCCGGCTGGACTTTCACCTTCATCAGCATTGTGCTCTTAGCTGCGGGCATGTCCACCCTGGACGGCATTCTGGTTTCTCTGTCCACAATCAGTGCCAACGACCTCATTTTGAATCTCATGGATCGTTTCGGCAAACAACGCATTTCCGAAGAAAGGCGCCTGGCGCTGGCCTATAAATACAGTCACATCGTACTGGTGGGAATTGCCGCCACCGCCTTTCTCATCTGCATTAATCCACCGAAACTACTGGGTATTTTTGGTCAATTAGGCGTTTACGGAATGGTAGTAGCCAGCGTACCGCCCATATTGTGTGGTATTTTGTTTCGCGACGTCTCGCTCAAGCTCGTGTGGACATCTTCGGCGGTGGGGATTATCCTGCACTTTCTGCTCTACTTCTTTGGTGCCCGTCTCCTCCCCAATTCCAATCTGGCATTTGCCAACCCGGGTGTAACCTCAACCATAGCCATAATCGTCTCCCTCATGCCGACGCTGGCCCTGGCCTGGTTAAAGTCAAGAAAGGAGTTCAGTAAGCCGGTTTCTGTTCGGGTTGAAGACTGTTAAATTTTCAAGCAAACCGCTACTCAATGCAAATATCCGAATCAGGGAATGTGTCTTCCGGTTATAATAACTGCACCCCGGTCGTCGGTTACTTCAAAAAAATAACGTGCACTTCTGTGGTGAATTTTGCCCCGTCAGACTAATTTTACACGCCATCCTGCACCGCCTTAAAAATGGAAAATCTTCAACTTGAAAAAAATGTTTGACTATGGAAAGAAAAATACATTTTTTATGCATTGATTTTGAATACACTATTCAAGTTTTATTGATTCTTTAAGTACAGCAGCCAAATGAAATCAAAACACGCGACTTACCCAAACCTCTTTTCAGAATTAGATCTCGGCTTCACGACCTTGAAAAACCGGGTACTCATGGGTTCCATGCATCTTGGGCTTGAGGAGGCACGTGGTGGTTTTGCAAAAATGGCGGCCTTTTATGCGGAAAGGGCCCGCGGTGGCGTCGGCCTTATTGTAACCGGCGGTATTGCACCCAATCGGGCTGGTGCGGGCGGCCCCTTGTTTGCGACTTTAACAACCAAAAGAGCAACTTCGAAACACAAAATTATCACCGAAAGTGTGCATGCTGAAGGCGGTAAGATCGCCATGCAAATTTTGCATACCGGGCGTTACGCCTACCATCCATTTTCAGTGGCACCCTCAAACATCAAAGCGCCCATCACGCCCTTTAAACCAAAAGCGCTGACAATAAAAAAAATATTGAAAACAATTGATGATTTTGCTGACTGTGCCGCTCTGGCCCGGGAAGCAGGCTATGACGGTGTCGAAATCATGGGTTCCGAGGGATACTTAATCAATGAATTTATCGCGCCTAAGACCAACAAGCGAACAGACGAGTGGGGCGACAGCTTTGAAAATCGCATTCGCTTTCCCGTTGAACTTATGCGTTCGGTAAAGGCAAAAGTCGGCGACGATTTTATCCTTATCTTCCGGCTGTCCATGCTTGATTTGGTGCAAAACGGCAGTACCTGGGATGAAATCGTGCAACTGGCAAAAGCCATTGAAAAAGCGGGAATAACCATAATCAACACCGGCATCGGCTGGCACGAAGCGCGCATTCCAACCATTGCCACCTCTGTGCCGCGAGCGGCTTTTACCTGGGTGACTGAAAAAATGAAAGGTGAAGTCAGCGTGCCATTGGTTGCCACAAACCGAATCAACACACCCCGGATTGCTGAAGCCGTGCTCGCCGCCGGACAGGCAGACATAGTTTCAATGGCGCGCCCATTTCTGGCCGACCCTCAGTTCTTATTAAAAGCCGAGCAAAATCGCAGTGATGAAATCAACACTTGCATCGCCTGTAATCAGGCCTGCCTGGACCACGTTTTTGCCAGAAAACAAGCCACATGTCTTGTCAATCCACGCGCCTGTTACGAAACAGAGCTAAACTATCGGCCCGTGAAAACGGCCAGGAAAATCGCAGTCATTGGTGCTGGACCGGCCGGACTCTCCTGTGCGTGTGTCGCTGCCGAACGCGGGCACAAAGTGACCTTATACGAAGGCACAGGCAAAATCGGTGGCCAGCTTAACCTCGCGCTGCAGGTGCCGGGCAAAGAAGAATTCAGTGAAACACTGCGGTATTTTCAACGAAAAATTGAGCTGCTGGGAATCGATTTAAAACTGAACGCACCAGCGACCGCTGAACAGCTTATTGCGGCTGCATACGATGAAATCGTCATTGCCACTGGCGTCTTACCAAAAAACCCTGAAATCGAGGGTATCGACCACCCCATCGTTTTATCTTATCTTGATGTCTTGCGAGACAAAAAACCAGTGGGTGAGCATGTGGCTATAGTAGGTGCAGGTGGAATCGGTTTTGATGTGGCAGAGTATCTCACGCACAGCGGCACCGTTTTAAGCTTGCAGCCCGAAGCCTGGTTGCAACATTGGGGCGTTGATAAAAAGTATGCAGATCGGGGCGGGCTGACCCAAGCAACTTATGAGGTTTCACCGCGCACCGTTTATTTATTACAACGTAAAAAACAAAAAATAGGCACAAATCTAGGCAAAACAACAGGGTGGATTCACCGGTTTGAGTTAAAACAAAAAAAAGTGCAGATGCTCACCGGCGTAAAATACGAACGCATAGACGACAACGGGCTGCACATTATTACAGAGAATAAAGCACGGCTATTGGAAGTGAACAACGTTGTGGTTTGCGCCGGGCAACTATCACGAAACGAACTGATGGCGCCGCTGCAAAAAGCGGGTCTGTCAGCGCATCTAATTGGTGGGGCAGACGTTGCTGCGGAACTGGACGCCAAACGTGCGATTGCTCAGGGTGCACAACTGGCGGCACAAATATAAGTTTGCAGCACCCGGTTTTCCTGTTCGTATTCTAACCCAGACATGACTTTCAGCCCACTAACCTGAATTATGCAGGCTAAATTGAGTCGGTTTTTTTCCCAACACCGGTAACATCACCAGACTTGAGAGAAAAACAAAAAAATGGAACCTTTGTTAATTTCAAACGTTTGATTCAAACAGTCGTTTGATTTATTTTTTCGCAAAGATATGATGGAAGCCACCGATACCAAGACAAAACTGCTGGATGTCGCCGAAAGACTTTTCGCTGAAAAGGGGATTCATGCGATTTCTCTGCGCAATATCATTTCCGAGGCTGAAGTGAATCTTGCTGCCATTCATTACCATTTCGGCTCGAAAGAAGCTTTGCTGCGCGAAGTGTTTTCACGCCGCATAAAGCCTGTCAATGAAGAACGGTTGCGCCGTTTGGACGAACTATTGGCAGTGTCCGGAAATGCGAAAACAGATCTGGCTGCCCTTGTACGGGCATTCTTAGAGCCTGTGGTCCGAATCCGCTTTGAGAGCCCAAACCGAACACTAATTATTATGAAACTTGTCCATCAACTTCAGGCAGATTCAGGAGATTTAAGGGAAGTCTTTTATGATCTTGTTGAAGGGGTAATAAGCCGTTTTATGGATGCATTTGGAGAGGCTTTGCCGCATTTGTCCACTGGAGAACTTTTTTGGCGCTTTAAATTCATGCTAGGTGTTTTACACATGATTATGGCACAGCCGCCAATTTGTAAGCCCGGTTTTGATTTTGATTCAGTTGAATTGGATTTGGAAAATGTAACAAATAAAGTTGTGCCGTTTCTGGTTGCCGGCTTTGAAGCACCTGCAACAGAGGCGCGAAACATGGATAACGGAATATGAAAAAAATATGGGTTCAGTTGGGAATTGTCGTTCTGCTTGGGTCATGTGCTTCAGCGCCGAAAATTCGGGATGTTGAGCCGGGAATTGACCTGCCTGAAACATGGCAGGTGCCCGCCGGTGCAACTGCAGAAATCGATTCATCCTGGTGGCAGGAGTTTGGTGATGCACAATTGTCCGAGATTCTTGATGTCGCGTTGAAGCAAAATATCGACTTGAATATTGCTGCGTCTCGTTTGCAGATTGCAGCCGCCCAGGCGAAAATAGCCGGAGCGCCGCTTTACCCGCAAGCGAATATTTCCTTTAACAGCCGCAAAAATAAACAGAACTTTATCGGCTTTCCAATCCCCGGTTCCAACAGCGGTGTTTTGAGCACCACCACAAACTCCTTCGGCGTTGCCATGAATGTCAGTTGGGAACTGGATCTTTGGGGCAGGTTGCGTGCGGACAATGCCGCAGCCGTCGCGCAATTACAGGCATCTCAAGCTGATTTTATTGCTGCAAGGCTTTCTTTGACCGCGCAAGTTTGCAAAACATGGTTTGCTGCCATTACTGCAAAACAACAAATGGCATTGTCGCAGGCAACTGTTGAAAATTGGCAGGTTGCAAATGAACATGTGCAGAGGCGTTACGAAAGCGGCCTGGTAACCTCGCTGGACTACCGCCTGTCCCTGGCCAATTTTGCCCGGGCGAAAGCAAATCAAAGGGCCAGCCGGTCGCAATATGAGGGCACGCTTCGGCAACTTGAAGTGCTTTTGAAACGTTATCCCTCCGCGAGCCTTGGATTGACTGAGGACTTGCCGGTTGTTTCCCAGACAATTCCAGCCGGTTTACCCGCAGATTTGCTTGTCCGCAGACCTGATCTTGCTGCAGCCGAACGCCGTTTGGCTGCAAGTCAGTCAAGCATATCAAGCGCAAAGCGGGCTTTGTTGCCTCAGATCAGCTTAACGGGTTCCTCTGGTACCACGAGCAAAGCACTCAGTGACTTGCTGAGTGGAGATTTTAGTGTCTGGAGTATTGCCGGCGGTTTGTTGCAGCCAATTTTTCAAGGCGGAAAACTGCGCGCGAATGTTGAGCTGGCAAAGCAGCAGGCAAATATCGCCACTGCTGAATATCAGCGTGCTGCCCTCACGGCCTTTGCTGAAGTCGAAAATGCACTGGCAAATGAAACACACCTTAGCGAAAGCCAAATCGCCATGGAAGAAGCAACCCGGCAGGCCAGTGCGGCCAGGGAATTGGCTGAGACTCAATACGCCCGGGGCCTCGTGGCTTTCGTCACCATGCTGGAAGCACAGCGATCTGCGTATGACAATCAACGGCAATTGCTGGAGGTACGCCGGCAGCGTTTGGACGTAAGGGTCGATTTATACCTTGCTCTTGGTGGCGGATTTACACTGAATAAAAAAAGTACAACAACTCAAACTCAGGAGTTACACCCATGAATTTGAATCATAAATTGAAATACATTCTGCCTGTTGCTGTGATCCTGGTCAGCATTCTTGGCGCACTGGTTATCGTCCGTTCCAAACCAGATGTCAAGCCGAATCCGCCCAGGATAACACCGAAACTCATCAAGACAATAGAAGTCAGGCAAAAGCAAGTGCAAATGGTGGTAAGGTCTCAAGGCAGCGTGCGCGCAAGAACGGAGAGCGCGCTTGTATCTCAGGTTGCAGGATTGGTAACCTCGGTGTCGCCATCCTTTGTTGCCGGCGGCTTTTTTGAAGAGGGAGATATTCTCGTTTCCCAGGATCCCCGGGATTATGCATTTATTCTTACACAGGCAAAGCATCAGGTCGCCAAGGCAGCGCTGGCTCTTGAAATCGAAAAACAGCAGTCTGAAATTGCACGCGAAGAGTGGCTGCGTTTAAACACAGGTGAACCACCGTCACTCGCGTCCAGAAAACCACAACTTTTGGAAGCACGGGCTGCCCTTGAAGCCGCCAGGGCCGGCGAACAGCAGGCACAATTAAACATGGAACGCACCTCTATTCGGGCGCCTTTTGCCGGCAGGGTGCGCACTAAAAATGTTGATGTGGGCCAATATGTGACGCCGGGGATGGCATTGGCCAATGTTTATGCCATTGATTACGCAGAAGTACGGTTGTCTTTGCGCGACGAAGAACTAGCCTTTTTAGATATGCCGTTTGACTTCAGGGGGAAAAATCTCAATCGGAAAGGGCCACGAGTTGATTTGCAGGCAAGATTTGCCGGCAAACAGCATCAATGGCAGGGCTACCTTACCCACATTGAGGCTGAAGTGGATTCGAGGAGCCGCATGATTCACGCAGTAGTCCGCGTGGATAATCCGTATGGCAAAAGCGTTGACAATCAGCGTCCTCCTTTGACTGTAGGCCTTTTCGTGAATGCGGCAATACACGGCAGTACCGTAGAAAATCTCTATCTTCTTCCCCGAGCCGCTTTGCGTAATCGCGATGAAGTGCTGGTTGTAGACGGTGATAATCGCTTACATTTTCGCAAAGTTGAATCTTTTAGAGTTGAGTCAGATATTGCTTACATAAGTTCAGGTCTCAGTGATGGTGAGCAAGTTTGCGTTTCTGTAATAGAGGCGGTTGTGGATGGCATGCCTGTTGAGCCGATACTTGAGGAGTATAAATTTTCAAATATCGCAATGCAGGAGGAATCCAAATGAACACTGCTATTGCCTGGTTTGTAAAGAACAGAGTCACGGCTAATTTGTTGATGTTTGTGGTTGTCGTGGCTGGTTTGATCTCGCTTGCAAGGATAAAACTTGAAGTCTTTCCAGAATTCTCATCTGACATGATCACGGTTTCGGTTGTCTATCTTGGCGCCACACCTGAAGAGGCAGAAGAAGGGATCTGTCTGCGCATCGAAGAGGCGATTCAGGATTTAGAGGGTATTAAAAAGATCACTGGAACAGCGGCAGAAGGCATCGGCAGTGTTACAGTTGAAGTCAGGGCCGGCTTTGATGACCGCAGGCTTCTTGATGATATCAAGTCGCGGGTGGATGGCATTACGACATTTCCACATGAAACAGAAAAACCGGTTATTCAGGAAGTCATTCGGCGGCGTCAGGTAATCAATGTTGCCATTTCCGGCGATGTAGACGAAAAAAGCCTCAAAGCCATCGGTGAAAAAATACGTGATGAAGTAACCGATCTTCCTGAGATAAGCCAGGTTGATCTCACAATTGCCCGGCCTTACGAGATTTCAATAGAAGTCTCTGAGGTCGCGTTGCAACGATTTGGTCTCACCTTTGATGAAGTCGTCCAGGCGGTCCGCCGTACATCAATGGATTTGCCCGGCGGTTCGATTAAAACATCCGGCGGCGAGATTTCGCTGCGAACAAAGGGCCAGGCTTACAAAGGTCTGGAATTCGAAAAATTGACGCTACGCTCTTTTCCGGATGGCACCCGGCTCTATCTTGGAGATGTAGCCACTGTTGTTGACGGCTTTGCTGAAACAGATCAGGCAGCCCGCTTTGACGGCCAACCGGCCGTACTCGTGCAAGTGTACCGGGTGGGCAACGAAAGTGCGCTGGAAATTGCCGATGCTGTAAAGGACTATGTGGCCATAACACAGGCGCGACTGCCTGAAGGCGTTCACATTACGACCTGGCAAGATGATTCCTTGATTCTGAAAGCCCGTTTGAGTTTGTTGTTGCGAAATGGGCGTGCCGGGTTTGTGCTCGTATTTTTAGCGCTTGCTTTGTTTTTGCGGCTCAGGCTTGCCTGGTGGGTTGTTGTCGGCATGTTGATTTCCTTTTTCGGTGCATTTTGGCTGATGCCTTATTATGATGTTTCAATTAATTTAATCTCACTTTTTGCTTTTATTCTTGTTCTTGGAATTGTCGTCGATGACGCCATCGTCATTGGCGAAAACATATATTCGCACATTGAGCGCGGCAAGAGTGGTGTAAGGGCTGCCATCGAAGGCACGCAGGAAGTCGCCACGCCCGTCATCTTTGCCGTGCTCACCACGGTTGCCGCCTTTTCCCCTCTGCTTTCCGTGCCTGGGAATATGGGCAAAATAATGCGGATCATTCCTATTATCGTCATTGCAACATTGCTGTTTTCATTGCTTGAGTCGCTTTTTATTTTACCATCTCACTTGTCTCACCTCGATATAGACCGGAAGTCGAAACCAGATATGGGGTTAAAAAAAATCTTTCGGAATTTTCAGGATAAGTTTGCTGCTGCAACACAATTTTTTGTAGATACCAGATATCGCAGCACTTTGGATTATGCTTTACGGTGGCGTTACACCACTATTTCTATCGCCGTCGCAACCTTGATTTTGACCATTGCTCTGGCAACAGGCGGGTGGCTTAAGTTTACTTTTTTCCCAAGAGTGGAAGCAGACAATGTTGTGGCATTTCTGACTTTGCCTGAAGGCACTTCCGCTGATGTGACGGCCAAGGCTGTTAAGCGTATTGAAGAAAGCGCAAAACGCCTGCAGGAAGAACTGAGTGACGACCGGAAAGAAGTGATCAAGCATGTCCTTGCATCTATTGGTGACCAGCCATTCAGGAAGCGCCAGGGTGCACATGGTGGCCCGTCCGTTATCAGTTCAGCCAATATTGGCGAAGTCAATTTGCAGCTTACATCGGCAGAGGACAGGGAAATAACCAGTTCGGAGCTGGCCCGCAGGTGGCGGCAATTAACCGGCCCCATCCCCGGCGCTGAAGAACTTACTTTTTCATCCTCTCTGTTTTCAGCGGGGGAGGCAGTAAATGTCCAGATGGCCGGCACAAACTATGATGAATTGCAACTTGCTGCAAATGAGTTGAAAAGCAGGCTGGCTGAGTATCCCGGAGTTTTTGATATCATGGATTCTTACCGCGCAGGCAAGATGGAAATGAAATTAAAAATAAAACCAGAGGCTGAAGCCCTTGGCTTAACTTTGGCCGATCTCGCGCGACAGGTGCGTCAGGCTTTTTATGGCGATGAAGCTCAGCGAATTCAAAGAGGGCGTGACGACATTCGCGTGATGGTGCGCTACCCTGAAGCCGAACGCAAATCACTGAGCGATCTGGCCAATATGCGGATTCGCCTGCCTGGGGGAGAAGAAATCCCTTTTCCGGCGGCTGCTGAAGTTACAGAAGGCCGTGGCTTTGCTTCCATCAGCCGCAGTGATCGCAAGCGAACAATTAGCATCACCGCTGATGTGGATTTAAGCGTTGCCAATGCAAACGAAATTGTTGCAGATGTTACAGCAAACGTGTTGCCAGGCATACTCACGCGGTACCCATCTATAAAATATTCTCTGGAAGGAGAACAATCGGAACAACAGGAATCCATGGCCGGTCTGGCCAAAGGTTTTGTTTTTGCACTGTTGCTAATCTATGTTTTATTGGCAATTCCGTTTCGTTCCTATCTTCAGCCTTTTATTGTCATGAGCTCCATTCCGTTTGGAGTTGTAGGCGCTATCTGGGGTCACATTTTGATGGGCATGGATTTGACTTTTCTCTCTGTCTTTGGCATTGTCGCTTTGACTGGTGTCGTTGTAAACGATAGTTTGGTCATGGTGGATTTTGTCAACAGAGCACGAGAAAAAAACACCTACCTTATCGACGCCATTAAAGATGCTGGTGTGGCTCGCTTCCGCCCGATTCTCCTGACCTCAGTAACCACTTTTGCAGGCTTAACACCCCTATTGCTTGAGAAAAGTCTGCAAGCGCAGTTCTTGATTCCCATGGCGGTATCATTGGCATTTGGGGTGATTTTTTCAACCTTTATTACTTTAATTCTTGTGCCAACACTTTATTTTGTGTTGGAAGATGTTAAAGCTGTTTCAGCAAAAGGCATGCGGCGTGCGCCAAGCGAGCCGGCACTTGTTGAGGTTGATTAAATAAAATTTTCTCTTAATCATGGTGGTTATGGAAACTTGTTTTCACAACCACCATGCAGTTAAGAAAAATACGGTTTGTCAGACAACAGAATGTACCAATTCCTTACAAAGAGATTAAAGTCAGTTCCGACTTCGCCTGGACTTACTCATCAAATATAAAGTTACCGTTGATCCAAAAGCGATAAAAAGTGGCTCTGTATCGTTTTGTGTGGGTAAGTTTGCAAGAGATAGAAAGCCACGGATTGGCACGGGTGAGAACTCTGATAGAATGAACTTAAAATTGCTAAAGACTCCACCCTGCAAAAGGAGCCGCAATCACTCAATGAGTTAAAAAGTAGAGGGAATTAAAGTAGTATCATGAATCAATTTCGACAACGAAACATTCGAATTCAAACGGTTTGTTTCTGAGCCTGAATAAAGTATAAATCCAGAATGATTTTGCTGTAATGTTTTATATTTACGACACTTAGGCATTTAGCCAAACCCAAAGTCAGTTTTTTTAACGCGGAGAACACAAAGGACGCAGAGTTAAAAATACTTAAATTTTAAAGAATGTTTAACCTTACAGAGTATGGCCGGATTAAGTCATAATTTAAAGTCAAAAACCATGCATCCGGTTGTCACTCAGGGGGCGTCCGTTCGCTAAAGCTAACTGCTGTTAATTAAAAAGATTCCTCCTGAATGACAAAGGCGCTGTGAATTAAGCAGGATAGTATCTTTACTTTTTTTTTACTCTGCGAACTCAGCGTATTCTGCGGTTTATAAAAAATTCAAGTTAGCAAAAATCGGTGTTTCATCTGTGGAAATTCGTGAGAAATACTTATTTTGACGCATGATTGATAACAACTGTACCCACACAGATCAACATAGAACCTAAAAAGTTTTCGATTATAGAACAAACCGAAATTGCTAACATATTTAGGCCTTAGTGGTTCTATGCATAACGCGAGAGAACCTTACAAGGCGCTGCCACTTTCTACAAAGCGTGCGAATTCAAGAATGGCCTGCAACTGACCTTTGCCGTGAATCCCTGCCTCTTCCAGTACCTTGTGCGCTTTGCCGCTGCCAAGATAATGGCCGGCACGAAAAGGGTGCAAAGTACGGTCAAGTCCTTCATTGGAACGCACCCACCGATACATGGTTGGTAACGTAAAGTCTGTAATTCCCATAGCCTGGAAACGCAATTTCTCTGGGAAAATCTGCTCCTGCTGAACCCGACTCAATCGATTAAATAGCTCGGCGCTGGCAACGTAAAAAACATTGAGATTAAGTCCCAATTCATCCAACTTGGGCAACACTTCCTGAACAAAAATAGTCGCCACGCCATTTCCCTGCAAAACCAGCGTACCGCTTTGTTTCTGTGCAGAATTGTCAGCACGCCGAATAGCATAGATACCATTGGCTGCGGCACTGGCCGGTGGCAGACCCAGTGCTTCTCTATCTATCAGGACATCCGGAGGGCGTGTTACAAAAGGAGAAAGAATTGCCGGACGTGCTTTCAACCCCGCAGCTACGAGCGGCCAAACTTCCTGTCCATCCCAGGGGGTAAGCGTTATAAATACACCTTGGGGAAAATTCTCCTGCAACAGTTGTAAAACCTGCGGATCGGCATGAGTCGGACCGTCTTCACCGGTTTTGGGGCCTGCATGTGCATTGATCATAATCCAGGTATTGTACGGCCCGGACTCGGATTTTGCCTGTTGGCCTATGCCATGCAAGCGGGCTGCCACATGCTCAAGCGCCCCAATAAAAGCACCATAGGAAGAAGTTACGCCAATATGATTACCAAAACTTGAAACACCACTCATAAATGCCCCCATGGCATCTTCACAAATTCCGCCCACAGCAATAATTCGCGTCTTGGGATTTGTTACTGTATTAAACAGTCCCTCATCAAAGCCTTTGTTCAAATTAAGCACGCTGGTTGAGCCAAGCAAATCCGCCGCAGAACCGATAAAGGCGCCATTTGTTTTCCTGTTCAAATAATTGAGTATATCTCCCAAAACAGCCCGAAGCGTAACTTTATCCCCAGGTAGCAGTGCCAGCTCTTTCGGGACTGAATCCGGGGCCAACAAGTCATCCTTATATAGGTCGCTCAACTCAGGGGCATCACTTCGCAGCACAAGACGCCTGTCACTCTGCCTGGCTTGAGCGTCGGAAACCTGATTCGCAGCAAACGAACACATTTCAGTTGCCTTTTCCAGCGCATGGCGTATTGTCATCAATGTCTCAAAATAAATCCTCTCGATATTTTCAGGCTCATTAGCGCCTGAAAACCGTGGCACCTTAACATCAAAAGCGTTTTCAAATTCTCGACAAACTTCATAATAACCATCTGAGCAAAAAGCATGGCCGGCCCCATGAGATTTTTTTCCCTCTATGCCGTATTGCCATCCTTTTACCGTGCGATAAACAATTGCAGTCGGCTGCCTGGTCTCAAGCGAAAGCGCCAGCTCCTGAGCAGCCAGAATTTTGGTGAAATCACTCCCGTTGGAAACATAAATCACGTTCCAATCGTGACAGTAACAAAGTTCGACAGGGTCCCACTGCACATAATCCCCAGGTTCATTGCGTTCTCTACAAACTTTGTCAGAGTCAATGGATGATTGATTCCAATCAATATGCATGATTACATTATGCAACCTGGCAGAAGCCGCTGCCGCAAGTGCCTCATGTACCCGGCCGGGAGTCATACCACCTTCTCCTTCAAGAATATGGATTTTAGGACATGCCGCGCCATAGGAGTCAACGGCAGCCATAGCAAGTCCGAGTGCAGCAGGCACACCAACACCGCTGGGTCCGGTAGCAATTCGCACAAAGGGCGTGCCCGGGGTTGGATGACCATCAAGCGTCTTGGCATTCAGCTTATTGAAAATGGAGGTTTCATTTGTAGGATTTCGACGAAAGCCAAGCAGATCTTCAAGCCTGAGTTGCATTTCCTGCACTGGGAGAAGGTCTTTTTTTCCAATTCGAACAAGCTCATTCCGCAACGCCCACATGGCGTACAGGCCCATAGCCTTGTGGCCGGCTGCGTAAACAAGCAGATCTGAATCGCTGGCATCCGGGTTTGAAAAATCATAACTCATGGTTTCGTAAAGCAACGCCTCAACAATTCTACCTGAAGAAACACTGCCACCGGGATGACCTGATGTGGGTACAAAATTAAACAACATTGCACACATAGTCCGATAAGCCAAATCAACGCGCTCCAGATAAGCCTTCCTGGCGGGCTCCAACAAAGGCACAGCACTTTTTAGTACTTCGTCAATATCAAAAAAAACAGCCCGCTTTGGACCAAATTTCAGATTACCAGGCTTAGCTGGAGCAGTGCTCAATACCTTGCTCATATTAGTTTCTCCATGATTTATACCAATAAAGTCAACAACTTATCCCCTGAAGGACAAATAGCAGCCCTTGCCGAAGAGCAATGATTAGGCCACACCAAAACGCATTTTCAGACGAAACAACATACGGCCTAAGCCATTTATTTACAAGAAAAATTTCGTGAGTTGCGTCTTAAACTAATAGCACTCAGCGTTCCTGAAGTTAAGAACCGTTATCGTTACCGAGAAGCTTTTATTGATCAGCTTGAAATTGTCTCAATTTAAAGATGAAAGTGCATGCCCTTGGGCCCTTTTCACTTTACTTATTAATTAAGTTTTATTAACTTGTACCTCTTCAAACCAAATGCCTGCCACAAATCAATTACGGAGGGACAATGAAGCTGAAATTACATTGGCAAATAATCATTGGAATGGTACTGGGCCTCATATTTGGCATCGTAGCCGCCTATGCCGGTTGGGGGCAATTCACGACCGAATGGATAGCCCCAATTGGAATAATCTTCATGAATCTCCTGAAGGTCATTGCCATTCCCCTAGTTCTGGGTTCACTGATATCCGGCGTTGCCTCTCTTTCTGATCTAAAAAAGCTTTCCAGAATCGGAGGTAAAACCATAGCAATTTACATTACCACAACCGCTATATCAGTTACCATTGGGCTGATTGCTGTGAACGTTTTAAAGCCGGGAAACAGTGTGCCGGTGGATATGCGCACCAAATTGCAATCAACATACCAGAAAGACGTTACACAAAAAGAAACTGCGGCGCAGGCAGCCAAAGAACGCGGACCGTTGCAACCACTCGTTGACATGATTCCATCAAACATCACCAGCGCTGCCGGCAGCAATAGCAATATGTTGCAAGTAGTTTTTTTCGCGATCTTTATTGGCATCGCAGTCATTCAGGTTCCAGCAAAGCAAGCGGCTCCTTTTTTGAAATTTTTCAATGGTCTCAATGATGTCGTTATCAGAATGGTAGACAACATTATGCTGCTGGCGCCCTATGGTGTTTTCGCTCTTTTGGCCAACACGATAAACCTTGTCGCCAAGGACAACATGGCCCAGGTAGGGGAATTGTTGGGAGCACTGGGCTTTTACTGCATCACAGTGGTGATGGGATTATTAGTACAAATGCTCATTGTCTACCCGGCACTGCTTACCTTTTTTAGCCCTGTTCGGCTGACAACTTTTCTCAAAGCACTTGGGCCGGCACAACTACTGGCCTTCTCTACCAGCTCCAGCGCAGCAACGCTGCCTGTAACCATGGAACGCTGTGAAAAAAATCTTGGCCTATCCGAAGAAGTTTCTTCCTTTGTTCTGCCGCTGGGAGCAACCATTAATATGGATGGAACGGCGCTCTATCAGGCTGTTGCCGCCGTATTTATTGCACAGACACTCGGATTACAACTCGGGATTGGCGCCCAGCTAACAATCATATTCACTGCCGTCCTCGCATCGATCGGTACTGCAGCCGTGCCCGGTGCCGGCATTATCATGCTGGTTATCATTCTTGAAGCCATTAGTGTACCTAGCGCAGGCATTGCGCTAATTCTCGGTGTTGACCGCATCCTGGACATGTGCAGAACAGTGACAAATGTCACGGGTGACGCAACCGTTGCAACAGTAGTAGCAGCAACTGAAGGACAACTCGGAGAAGTGCACATCGACGAATAAAGCGCAAGGATAAGCATGGGAAACAAGCAGACAAGCGATAGAGTAATAATTTCACACGGCGGCATTCGCAAAATATATCCTGGCAATAATGTGAAAAAAGTATACAACCACACAAGGAACACCCAACATATAGTCCCTCCATAACACTTTCCACACAACACGGGACGGAATGTGGATAACTTGTGATTAACACCTGCAATTATTCAAACCATTAACTCTGCTTTATCACTTCAAATTTTGCGAATACTCAGCCAAAAACTACACCACGCTCAACACAGCAATCAAAACACTAAATACAGTCATTAATAAACAATAGCTTAGCCTGAATTAGCGTCAAACAAAGGACAAAATCAACTCACTTTATTTTATTGAACTTAGCAGTGATTTGAGGGTGAAAAGGCTTAATAAACCAAGCATCAAACTTATCCACAAAAAGCAATCAATAGTGTGGATAACTTGTTGAGTCACACCAATATTTGAGCAACTTCCGGAAATTCCGTCAGCGACATGGCGCTAACTATTTCTAAATGGGGGAGCAAGCACAGGAATAAACACCCGGCAAAGAGGTGCGTACTAGCAACATAGTTTCCGGATGATCTGTTTAGCCGTACAACAACTATGAATATATTTCCCTAGTTTGGCTGAATGCAAATGAACCACCTCACAGGACATCAATTCGGTTTCATTAAAATTCTCAGCCAAATAACTGTTGACTTTTGACCCCATTTTGATTAAATATGATGACTCCTTTGAGCTAAATGACCGCATGAAAACAAAGAAAACCTACAAAATGCAATTCATCGCCTTTGCCATATTATTGGCTCTTGGCTTTTTAAGCTTTTGGGGAGAGCACAACTTCTACAAGCTCTTCGTCATAGAAAAACAAAAAACGTCTATTCAGGCCAAAATTGACACCAGCCAGGCAATCCGGGAGCAACTGAACATAGAAGCGGAAAGACTTAAAACCGACCCTGCGTATATAGAGCAAGTTGCTCGCGAGCAATTCAAAATGGCGAAAAGCGGGGAAAAGATTTACATTTTAAAAGACAAGGATAGTCAGTGACCCCAACGTTAATACCAAAAGGCGGTATCGGCAGAAGAATCCGCACTTATTTTCTGACTGGGCTGCTCGTGCTTGTTCCTTTGGTTCTCACCGCCTACATTATTTGGAACCTCTTCCTGGCGATAGATGGGATCCTTCAGGGAATAATGTATAACCTTATTCTCGACAGACTTGGCTCAGGCTTCATAAAAAAACAGATTCCCGGTATTGGCTTCACAGCACTTGTCTTGCTTATCATTATTACTGGTGCAATAGCACACAATTATGTGGGCCGCAAATTCGTGTCCTTCGGGGAAAACCTCGTAGCACGAATTCCACTGATAAATCGTGTATATGGTGCAATTAAACAAATTAGTCATGCGTTCTTTTCCTCTCAAAGAGAAGTATTCAAGAAAGTCATTCTTTTTGAATACCCCAGAAAAGGCATTTACTCGATCGGTTTTTACACCCAAGACACCAAAGGCCTGGTGCAGGAATCACTTGACGATGATGTCGTCAGTATTTTTCTGCCTACTACACCGAACCCAACATCAGGTTTTTTGTTGTTTGTGCCAAAGACAGAGATTATCGAATTAGATTTGACCATTGAGGAAGCACTCAAACTAATCATATCCGGGGGTGCAATTGTGCCAAACGACAAAAATAGAAAGGCCAGTTCCACTTAAACTGTCCGGGCTTGGCACTTAATGAGCTACGGCTTAAAAGAATATTCGATTGTAACCATTTTCCTGCTGCTTACTCCAAATGAAGCAAGTCTGCAGGTACTAAACAATTTTACCCAAAGCCCAATATTCCCAAAGCAAACGTCTTTGTTGTTCAGTCGGCATCTAAATATTTTACAATGGGAATATTTTCTTCAATATCAGAAGAAGTTTGGTAACAAATTGACGCTGGATATGAGAGAGAACCTTCGCTCAACACTGCAACAAGTCCAAACCAGAGATCTCTGGAAAGACGAGCATTCGCTCAGCATCATGCTAGATTACCGTATTTCTCAAAGATGGCGGTTGAAACCGACTTTTTCTTCGCAATTACTGTCGGACCAACTTGCAGGCTTTGACAATGATGTCACATTCAATGCCGGCGGCATCGGCTTTAGCTATCGCCCGGACATTAACATTGAACTAACATCTACTGCGACAGCCAAGCAGCAATCGCAACTGGAACAAAAGGACAGCGGTTACGGTCTGTCTGCGAGCGGGCAAGTTAGCGACTTTGACTACCACGGCTATCGCAATAATCTGTTTGTGTCAGGGCAACAGGATTTTTTCCCTCAACGCCATAACTCAGACCTTTCACTGCGCTACAGCATTCAGCGACAATTTTATCAAACAACTGGCGACACACTTACCATTTTTGTTAACCGTCTTCGGCGAGATAGTTTTGACTCAGACAATGCCGGTGTTTTTGTCAGAAACCTTTCGCAAACGCATCAGGGTGCAGAAAACCGACTCAGCTATCGCATGAACTCGAACTCTGTCTTCTTCATGAAAAATGTTCTTCTGGCAAATACATTTCGAGTCAACAACATTAATGACGATTCGAGTCAGGTAAGAAAGGATGATGCAGGGTTTGAATCCAGGCACGAAATGAGCCTCAGTACAACGACAGAACATTGGCTTGCCAGCATTGGCTGGCACCACAGATTACGTACCAGAGATGACAACAAGGCCAGAGAAGCCAAGCCAGACCCATTTGGACGATTTCCAACCGTTGGTTTTAATACCGAAGATATTCTTGTTGGACTAAACGTGCGTAGCGGCTTGAAAATAACTCAAAGCGATTCTATTGGGCTCTACACCGCAGTGGCAAAATTTCAGTATGACACGTCAGATACGACAAATCCAAACGATCATGACCAGCTAAGATGGCAAGGAACGCTCACACACACACACCGCTTTTCACAGGCTCTACTCCTAAAGTGGCATATGAGCATTTTTCTAAATCATTTTGTTTTCATTTCACGTAAATTCAGCAGTGGCAACAACTGGGAGCGCCATTTCCAACTCTCACCGGAAATAATCTATATACCGAGCAAACACTTCTATTTCAGGCAACAATTCCTGATAAGGGCAAAATATCAAACATATGATTTTGATGAGGCACAAAGCAGCAATCGCAACATCGTAAACAGACAGTTCATAGCTAAGAACAGCAGTCGTTACCATTTTTGCAGCTCAAGCCAGATGGAATTAAACATGAATTTGGAACTGGCCGAGCAAGGTAGGTTGTTTTATGAGCTGTGGCGGCAGAGACTGGCACTGTCCTGGCGCAACCTTGAATTGCAAGTTATCTACCGGCAGCGACTGGGCGCAGGTTGGCAAATCACTTCCGGAGGTAATTTTTTTAAACAGACCCGCTGGGAACATCGCCAGGATTCGGAAGGAGACCTAACCAGGGTTGTCAAAGAGGAACATACGAATTTCGGTCCCATTTGGGAGGTGAAGTATCGCCCAACCAACGCGTTGGAAGTTCTTTTCGCCGGAAATATTCAGATCACAAATTCATCACTGACCAATACAGAGAGTATCAGGAATCTCGATCTGACTCTTCACTGGTTCTTATAATTGGTAGGATTAACGTGAGTGAAAAAAACACTATTAATACGAAAATCACAATTCCAAGTAGCCTAGATCAGATAGAAAACATTGAAAAACTGGCTGAGCAGGCAGCAATAAAAGTGGGGTTCTCAGAGGAAGAGCAAGACAGTCTTGCTATCGCTGTCACTGAGGCTGTCAACAACGCCATTCTGCATGGAAACAAGCAAGACAAGAACAAGCGTGTTCATATTAGCTTCGAACCAAAAGGAAAGACCCTTACTGTTCGAATTAAAGACGAAGGGAATGGATTTAACCCGAAAAACGTGAGTGATCCACTTGCCCCTGAAAACCTTCTTAAAGAAAGCGGTAGGGGCATTTTTATTCTATCTACGCTGATGGACGAAATAACATACGACTTTACAGAATCAGGAACTGAAATCATCCTCGTTAAAGTTCGCAAATAGTTGTCCTCGCCACACGAACCGCACACTTCCAGGCCAAATTCAGAAACATCGTCATCGTTCAGACTTACTGCAAGAGATGTTACCGGCTGCAGTCTTAAACTAAATCCCTCATGCTGGGCTCGTCTTGCAACAGCTTCGTTGCTTTCCTCTGGCACAGAATCCATATACGGTACAACAAGAGTCTGTCCAGGGTAAATCAAATCAGGGTTTTTGATGAAATTACGGTTGGCAGCAAAAATTATCGAATATTTTAAAGCATCGCCATAGTAAGTTTTTGCAATCTTAGACAGCCAGTCGCCTCGCTTAACAGTGTAATAACGCTTTGTTCTCGGTTGCGAATTGCCCGCCTTAAGAAGGTCTACGGCAGAAGCCCAGGAAACAGAGCTTGAAGAGTCGATGGTAGCATCCTTTTCAACAACATCCACTTTTTTCCCCTGGGCAACAACCGGCTTTCTGCCTGCAAGAAGCTGCTCAACAGGTAATCGTTCTTTAAATGTGGGTTTGAATACTTGCGCTTGTATGGGTTTATCTTTTTCCTGCTGAGCAAGCACAATCTCTCTCTTTCGATTGATCGACAAGGAAAACGGCGTCACATGTTCAACCAGCATCGAAGTTTCATTCACATCGCTAAATGTGGTTGGCGAAGAGTACCGGCCTGCAACGATGGCACGATATTTCCCGATTCGAAGATCTTGTAAAACAATAGGCGCGCTCGCTACCTGACCTGGATATAGACGCACGCTTCTGCTAATAAATCTGTCAACATAGTCGCCGTTCTTAGCATAAATCTCGGCCCAAATATCAGCAGTTAAAAATCGGGTGCCGGAATTTTCAACTTCAACTGAAATATTCGTCGCGCTTTCTCCTCTGACTACATCAACGCTGCCAATTTTGAGTTGACTGCCGGCAGGCTTGCCAATGTGCGTAATTATTTGCACTGCGGTGGTTGTCTCATCAGAGCCCTCACGTGCATTCCATGCCGTGCTTACCTCTTTCAAAAGAAGTACACTCCAATAACTTCCTGTACGACTTATATTCTCTGGTACAGTTACAGAATAGTTTATTTCACCAGTACTCCCTGCGTGGACAGCAAGTTGACTTGGCTCGAATTGAATCCAGGCAGCGTTGGATTTGCTTAAAGTGCCAGAGGCAAAATACGTCTGCTCTCCATCGCCGGAAAGAGACAAGTCTGCCTGACTGACACGCACTAACTTCGCTTCATTAGTTGAGTTGGTGACTATAATCGTGCCGGCGTAGGACTCTCCCGGATGGGCACTTCCTTCTTTTGGTTGAATTGGTACACCGGGCCCGGCGGCAACGATGCTTTCAATCGGAAGAAGCAGTGCAAAAAAAATCACGCCTAATAAAAAATTTCTCTGATGTAGCATAGCGCCTGTAAAAGGAAAATCAAGAGATGCTAAAGAAAACAATGGCTTATTGAATGTTGTTTTTATACAAGTTGTATGCCAAAAACACAAAGAGGCGAGCATGCAATGATGGCAACATTATTGTGCCATTTGACCAAACTTTGAAAAAGTTGTGCACAGTAAAAAGTGGGTGATTTCAAACCAGTTGTTCTGTTATCGCACAAAACATGAAACACGCCTGTCTGACCCTGCAATAAACGGCCAAACTCAGAACACCGGAGGACACGAAAGCTAAGCAAACTATGGAATAGCGTTGATTGGAAAATATTCGTAGAAAAAGTTCTTGAAGCAAAACCACCATGACCAGTATTTGGCCACGGTGGGAAATCAACGGGATTACATCAATTGTACCACATTATCACTATTGAAACAACGGAAAGACACGGTAGGCACGCAAGGCATATTCCTTGACCATTCGGTGTGTATTAAAGTAAGACGCATTGAGCGCAATGGTGCTTTTCATGATATCAATCCACGCATCCTTATCGCCATAATAAAGCGGTAAAATAACATTTTCGAGTTTATCGTATAAACTAACTGTATCGAGACGCTCGTCGTAGTGACTCAAATTGGTTTCAGACGGGGCTGGCCCGATTGACCATCCAGTCATACCTTCGACACAGCCTTCAATCCACCAGCCATCCAAGATGCTAAAATTCGGCACACCGTTATGGGCTGCTTTCATGCCACTAGTCCCGGAAGCTTCACGCGGTCTGTGGGGATTGTTCAGCCAAACATCTACACCGGCTGTGATTAGGCCGCCCAAATGCATGCCGTAATTTTCTATATAAGCGATGTCTATCTCTCCTTTAAGTTTATTAATACCATCAAACACACGTTTAATAAGTGCCTTGCCTTCGTCGTCCTTTGGATGTGCCTTGCCTGCGAACACAATTTGCAGCCGACCAGCCCCCAATTCTAAAAGCTTGTCAAGATCTGAAAAAATAAGATCTGCGCGCTTGTAACCGGCGGCGCGGCGGGCAAAACCAATTGTGAGCCAGTCCGGGTTCATGCGGGTACCCGTTTGTTTTTCAACATAACTTAGTAACGTGCGCTTAGCGCTCATGTGAGCCTTCCAGATTTCTTCATTTGGAATAAACACGGCACGGACAAAATGCGATGGGTCTATATCCCAGCCCGGAATGTATTTGTCAAACAGTTTGATAAAATTTCTTTCGGTCCAACTTTTTGAATGAATTCCATTGGTTACAGCCTCAATGTCCGGTCTATCGAACATATTTCGTGACACCTCGGCATGTTTGGCAGAAACACCATTTATGAACCGACTCAACCTTAGAGAAATCGTCGTCAGGTTAACGGGGATTTCACCACCAAGAATTTCTCGTAAATAGTCAATATATACCGGACTGATGACCTGTTTAACCATATCAAAATCAAAAACATCGTGACCGGCAGCAACCGGTGTATGAGTTGTAAAAACACAGGACTTCTTTATTTTCTCAATAGAACTATAGCCGCTTTCACGAACCAGTTCCAACGTCAATAGACTTGCATGCCCCTCGTTCAAGTGATAGCTCTCGATATCACGAAAACCCAAGTCTCGCAGCATCCGCACGCCACCAATACCAAGTATAATTTCCTGACAAAGACGCACGTACAGATCTCCCCCATAGAGGTGCTTGTTTAACGCACGATCTTCTTTACCGTTTTCATCAACATTCACATCAAGAAAGTAAACAGGTACCACATAGCCGTACTTGCCAATAATATCGTATTCCCACACACATACTCTGATACGTCGGTTTTCAATTTTTAATTCAATGTAGTTGGGTAACCTGGTTAGTTTTTCCTCGGGCTTCCATCGCACCTCTGTTTCAACCTGAGTACCATCACTCTTTAACCCCTGGTGAAAATAACCGTACTGTTGCAACAAAGTCACACCGACCATCGGCACACCTAGATCTGCTGCAGAGCGCAGTGTGTCGCCTGCCAAAACACCCAAACCGCCACTGTATGAAGGAATATCATTTTCAAGTGCAACCTCCATAGTAAAATATGCAATTTCCCGCTTGCTTTTATCTTGACTGATCCTGCGGAATATTTTGCTCGTCTCTTTCATAAAAAAATTTCCTTTTTTTACAAGTCGTTACAAAACAAAAAAAGTCGCGCATTGGGTCGCTCACAAATAATGCGCAACACATACCCTTAATAACCCGGGAGAAAACTACAACAGAACTGAATCGTTAGCTCCCACAGCTAATACCCTATATTTGAATATCGTCACTCTACTTAGTCACTAAAATTTATTTAGCTAGCAAAACAGCACCAAACATTGACGCAAAATTGCTGCTTGCTTACGGCTTGAACATCATAGCGGTCACCTTGGCAACCACGCTTCTTGGTGAAAAACGAGATGAATTGACCAGTAAGTAATTCCTGGCGCCGGGAATAAGCGTCAATTTACCTGAGAGAAACGCCTGCAACCCCAATTTGGCAACCGTATCCGCGGAATGAAGGCTGGAGAGTTTCCGGCGATCCATCTTGGAAATATTATGAAAATTGCTTTCTGTACCACCGGGACAGAGGCAAGTTACGGTTATTCCACGGCCACGATACTCCTCGGCTAACGCTTCAGAAAAACTAAGTACAAATGACTTTGTAGCGCTGTAAGTCGCAAAATAAGGAACGGGTTGAAACCCTGCGGTGGACGCAACATTCAAAAAACCCCCGGATCCTTTTTTGAGCATTTGAGGTAAAAACAAGTGCGTCAACACTGTGACGGCATTTATGTTTAGCATGCACATGGATTCATAGGTGGCGCAATCAACCGATTCGAAAGCGCCCCATTTGCCAAAACCGGCATTGTTAATAACCACGTCAACATCAATTTCAGCATCCGTGATTTTTTTGAACAGAGCGTGCGGCCCGGATTGTGTACTGAGATCTGCCGCAAAGGCATGGGCTTTAATATTTTGCTCGTTTTGAAACATCCGCGCCATTTCAGTGATCGTTTGTTCAGATCGAGCCGTTAGCACCAGATTAGCCTTAGATTGTGCCAACGATTTTGCAAATTCTAGCCCGATACCTGATGAAGCACCGGTTATCAAAACGGTCTTTCCACGATACCGCTTCATAATTCACCCCAAACAATTAGGAAAGAAACTGAGAAGGCAGACATTAAACAAATAGGCTTAAAATGTCAATCGATTTTACACTCATTTGGCAAAGCGGGTATTGGCCCACGAAAAGGCTATTTTCTTACATCCGGTGGTAAAAGCGTTAAAAGGCGGGTTATCGTTGTAAGTTTCCTTGCCCTCTCGCAAAATTCAAAAAGGAAAAACTAAGTCTGGGCTTGCAAAAGAGAAGGGGAAATCAGTTTACTCGGTGTACAAACACTACGGATAAATTTTCACTTCAGGCAACTTCAACCACGCCCTAAAGGCCAATTTCTGATACTCGAAGGCACTTCGAATCAGACAAACTTGCCAACTCCTATCAAATGAACTACGAAATTATAGATTTTGTTTACTTCACAAAAGTTGTGAATAGAGAGCCAAATCAAAAGGCAGGGGCAAGCAAATAACTAAAACACACCTTTGAAAAAATCACGCATCCGCCCCATGATTTGTTGAGCCAGTGTGTCTGTTACTTCCACACGTTCTTCAGGCGTGGCAGTGGCCATTTTTTCAGAATTACGCACACGTCTCTCAGCAACGACCTTGCTGATGACTTGAGCCACTTCAGGCCGCTCGGTCAGAAGCCCATTCAAATTTTCTTTCGTAATCTCGTGAGCAACAATATCGGTCATGGCAACCAGTGTGGCGCCTCTCGTTTCTCCGGTCAGGAGCGACATTTCGCCAAAAAATTCACCCGGCACAATCTGACCGACCTTAATGCCTTCAAGCGTTCCGTTGGTGCGCAAAAAAACGTGCAACAAACCTTCGGAAAGAATGAACATGGAATTTCCAGGATCGCCCTGCTTAATAATTTGCTGGCTGCGAACAAATTTTACTTGCGTCATATTTGAGGCCAACTTACGTAATTGCGTATTTTCAATAGGTTTGAACAGCTCAGTCTCGCTAAGCAACTTGGTACGATCTTCTACTGACGCGGCATCCAGGTGGCGGGCGGGCATTTCGGTATAAAAAAGATCCTGCTTCGGATAGGCAGGGGCAATGCCCGCCTGCTTTAGATGCTCCAGAATGCTACGGCTGACATGGCTGCGAGCCACTCCCTCAGTGGTACCGTTGCCCCAACCTGACATCCAGTAACGCACAGAATATTCTATTCCAAGAGGAGTCGTTTTCTTCACAATAACGTTAGGTTCAGGATTTTCCATAACACCTTTCTGGCCCATTACCGCGCGGGCCCCAGCCTCCAGAACACGGCAAGCCCGATCCGTTGAAACCGAAAAGTCAAGACATACGGTGGTCTCGAAACGGCTTTGCGGGCCAGCTCCCCAAAAATTGGTTACAACCATTTTCCCCAACAAGCTGTTCGGCAACACAACAAGGGAATCATCTTCTGTCTCAAGTCTCGTCGTGCGCCAGTTTATTTCATCAACCTTGCCAATAATATCGCTAGCAGAATTTGAACCATGAACCTTAATCCAGTCCCCAATTTTATAGGGCCGGTCAATATTTATCGCCAGACCGGTAAACACATCCAAGATCATATTTTGCACCGCAAAGCCAATTACAATACCAACCACGCCGGAGGTCGCCCAGAAAGCCGTTACATCCTGCCCGAAAACAATGCCAACGATGCCGGTAATGGCAATGGTATAAACTACTAAAGTGAAAATATCTTTAATCAGTCTCGGAACCGTGGTGCCCAAAGTACGGGAAATGAGGCCATCCCAAAAAAACACCTGCACCAGACGATTAAAAAAATGTGCTGCAGACAGCCAGATGCCTATTTCAATAATGTAGGCGAGCACCTTCTGCGACTGGGTTACAGCTTCTGAACCAAACTGAAAAAGAAGATCACGATTCCAGAGAGTAAATGCTGCCGTTAATAAAAAAAATGTAAACGACCGCCACAAGCGTTTGAAAACAGTTTTGCCCATGAAAATATGCTTCTTGTGAAATTGTTAAAGTGATTCGAATTAGCCCCCGGCATGGGGACGAAATATGGACGTCGCCCAATGACTATTTATACGTGACGAAACTCTGATTTGGCGAAGGTTGAAATCTGAACGGATTCAGGTTTGAAGCGTGCGCAAGTTATTGCTCAAGGCGTGGCTTTATAAATCGTGCTAACCCCAAATAAATTTCTTGTTAAAGGAGAAGCTTTGCGGATATTGCGGCCTGTAACGGCATAGCAAACCTCAGTGATATTCAGACACCATTTTACCCTGCATATTGACAACGAGCATGGCATCGGGTGCTGCTTCCAGCAACCCACGAAACATCTGCTCTTCAGTCTCTGTTTTTCTATCACGGCTCATTTTAGTTTACCTATTGCGAAATAAACTTGCTGCCAGAACAGCCCTAAAGCTAGAAACAAACTCGCTGAACAAATCATCACCGTAAAACAACCGGCCTTCAAATCTGAAGAAAACCCAAATTTTCCGGCACTCAAAAGGATAAAGAAACAATGGGCGACAGTCCCTTCATTCCCATAAATTATTCGAGAACATTTCCTAATCACTATTGGCGCAAAAATTCCACTTTTTTATGATAAGGCAACTGTCGCTTGCTTAATTGAATTCTTTTATTATTTTATGACCTGTTCCTACACTCTCACAAAAAGAGACCAATCGATATGGCAGCAGCAGACCGCTTTCAAATAATTGACGCCCACACGCACTTCTTCTCCTATACCTGGCTCAACAAATTCTATCAGTTGGCCAAAGAAAAATATAAGGACCCGCAGGAAGTGGCAGACACCCTTTCCTGGGAACTGCCACCGAAAGATCCAGTTGCACTTGGCGCTAAATGGATTTCGGAGCAGGACAAATACGGTTTGCAACGGCAAGTTTTATTTGCCAGCAACCCGGACGACGCCGAATTTCTTGCAGCAGCACTCAATGCATACCCAAAACGACTCATCGGTTATTTTATGGTAAATCCAACAGACAAAGGTGCGCGCAACCAGACGCTCTACTCACTCGACGTTCTTGGCATGCGAGGCATTCTCCTTTTTCCGGCCATGTTCCATTTTCATTGCTTTGCCGATGTTGCCTACACTATTTATGAAGAAGCCGCATCTGCCTCGGCGTCTGTTTTCTTGCATTTCGGCAATCTCGATATCCCGATTTTCAGAAAACTTGGTCTGTCTAGTAACATTGATCTATCCTACTCGAACCCTCTGGACTTGAAGCAACCAGCGCTCGATTTTCCGGAAATCAATTTTATCATTCCTCACTTTGGCTGTGGCCGGTTTGAAGAAGCACTCGAGGTGGCAACTGCTTGCCCAAACGTCTACTTCGATACCTCAAGTTCTAATTCATGGATTGAGCCGCCGCTTGATTTGCTGCAGATTTTTCGTCGTAGCCTGGACGCTATAGGACCGCAGCGGCTGTTATTTGGCACAGACTCTTCTTTTTTCCCTCGCGGCTGGCGCCGGGATATTTTCGAAACGCAGTTTGAAATTCTAACACAGCTTGGTCTTTCCAAGAAAGAAAAACAGGCTATTCTTGGCGGTAATATCGCGCGTATTCTCGGGATAAAGCTCTAACCACCGAACCACAACGCAGCAGCAACCGGGTAACGCAACTTTTTCAGTTGGAGAAAACGTGCTCGCACAGCGGTTTTCGACTGTTTAACATTTTGCAATTTGGACCAATCATGCCGGAACTCCCAGACCTCGTCTACATTCAAGACAAGCTGAAAGAGGAGCTCGAAGGTATGAAAATCGAACGCGTCCTTATCAAAGAGCCGATTGTCTTGCGTGTCCTGCTAAAAGAATCTGTCGCTAGCGCGCTTGCAGGCGCAAGGTTCAAAACAGTATTTCGTCACGGGCCGTTTCTTGGACTGACTTTCGACAACCAACTGGCAATGATAGTGCACCCAATGCTCGCTGGAAAATTTAAACTAACCACAGACACGCAAAAGGCCGGGCGCGGTGTCTGCTTTTCTTTTCTTCTGAGCGATACCAGAACCTTGCACTATCTTGATGATAAAAAAATGGGCAAAGCATATCTCTTGCAAAGCGGCAATTATGCCCAAATACCGCGCTTTGAACAACAGGGAATCGATATTTTAAGCAGCGGGTTTACGCTAGAAAAATTTCAAGCCCTGATAGAAAAGCAACGCAAACAGGTGCGTGTTTTTCTCATGGACCAAACGCTTCTCAGTGCCATTGGCAACGCATACGCCGATGAAATTCTGTTCGATGCCCGGCTGCACCCAAAGACGCTTTGTAATCAGCTCGCAGAGCAAGACGTTGAAAATCTCTACAATAGCGTTGTAACAGTTATGAACTGGGGAATCAGGAAAATAAAACAAGCCGGGCAGCCAATCGAGGTGAAAGTACGCGGCCATGTAAAAGTACGAAATCGTAAAGATCAGCCATGTCCACGTTGCGATTCTATTATTCGGCGGGCCGGCGTTCTCGGCTATGATGCCTTTTTTTGCCCAATCTGCCAACCTCCGAAACGCAAACAGTTTATCGAATGGAAATAAGATGCGAGGCGGACAAAGAGTTTGACCTTTTTCGGTAAAACCATAGAACTGCGAAAGCTCTTGCAGAATAGCTCTCGCCCGGCGGCTATTTTTTTGGCGGTTGCGCTTTTTTTTGTAATCACTGCTATGCCAACGCCTGCGGACCTTAACCCCGCGGCACAAAAAACCATCGCTATATTCGTTGTAGCCATCGTCCTCTGGACCTCGCACACACTACCTCTGATGATTACCAGTCTCCTGGTGATTATCCTGTTCCCACTCACCGGTGTGCTTACAAGCAAACAGTCCTATGCTCTTTTTGGCAATGAAGCCATTTTTTTTATTCTCGGTGCGTTTATTCTCGCTTCCGGCATCATGCGGTCCGGCCTCAGCACCCGGCTCGCATTACTCACTTTAAGACACTGCGGCAAATCACCAAACATACTCATTCTCAGCTTAATAGGGCTGTCCACCTTTCTTTCGTTTTGGATGTCTGAACATGCTGTGGCGGCGATGATGTTCCCAATCGTTTTTGAAATTGTTGATGCACTAAAGCTGGTCCCCATGCGCAGCAACTACGGAAAAAGCTTGTTTTTGGGTATGACCTGGGGCTGCATAATCGGTGGTGTTGCAACTTTTCTTGGTGGGGCAAGAGCGCCGCTTGCTGTTGGTATTCTGCGTCAAACCAGCGGTGTTTCAATCGATTTTTTACAATGGACTCTAGCCGCATTACCCATGGTTTTATTAATGACCGCACTTGCCTACTTTACGCTTATCAAGCTCTTCCCATCCGAAGTCACCAATGTTGAGCAGGCCCTGTCAGCTTTAAAGAAAAAAGAACTACGCATGGGACATATCACTCGACGCGAAATAGCGCTGGGTATTTTGATGCTATGTACCATCTTCGCCTGGATAGTTTTTGGAGAGCAGTTCGGATTGGCAAATATCGCCATTGCAGCAGTTGTCCTGGCCTTTCTTTTTAACCTGCTTGACTGGAAAGAAGTGGAAGAAGATGTCAATTGGGGCATTTTTCTAATGTATGGTGGCGCCATTTGTCTTGGCTTTACCATGGAAATGACAGGCGCTGCTCACTGGCTCGCGGATAAATCACTTGGTGTTTTCGTTCATTCAGCCTGGGCGCTTGTCGGCAGTCTTGCATTTATTGCACTCTTCTTAACAGAGGCCATTAGCAACACAGCCGTAGTTGCGTTGATGATGCCGCTTGCTCTCGGCCTGGCTGCGGATTATCAAATCGACCCCCGCATCATAACCCTGGCCATGACAATACCATCGGGGCTGGCTTTTCAATTGCCCATGGGCACGCCTGCGACTGCCATTGCTTTTTCATCCGGATATGTCCGTTTAAGAGATACGTTACTGGCCGGTTTGCTGCTTAAACTGTTTGCTCTGGTTGTTTTTGCCCTTTCTATTTGGCTTTATTGGCCGTTGCTCGGACTAAAGTTATAAGGCCTGTTGAGCAGACCAAATAGATTTCACCACAGGCTTGCTTCTGTATTTTATGGTTACGCGCATATTTACAAAAACAAGTTTCAAACTAATAAACTAAATGCACGGAAATTCATGAAAAAAATACTTTTGATTCTATCATTGCACAGGAACAGTCAGGAGTCTGTTGACGAAGCGATAAAACTGGCAAAAGAAAGAGATGCAGAACTACTAATATTCTTTGTTCTCGACAATGAATATGCAGAAAGCATGGTCCACAAACTGGCCGATGAAGGCTGGATTGGTGGCAAACCTTCCGAGGAATTTCACCTGGCGTTGCTGAAAGAATACAAAATACAATCTGAAGAACGAATCCGTGAAACTAAAGAGCGGGCTCAGGCAAAAGGTATTAAGGTGCGCTCTATCACAAAAAGCGGAATATTGCTTGATGAGACCTTAAGCCTGGCAACGATAGAAGAACCGGACGTAATTGTGATCAGCCGCCGCAAGCGCTCGAACCTGTCACGCTTTATTTTTGGGTCGTTAGCAAAAGCTTTGAAACAACACGTAAACTGTGAAGTCAAAGTTATTGACGCAGAATGAACTTTCTCTAACGTAAACTCGAATTTCATTTTAATTCATCCAGATAATTTAGTAGAAAATTCTCCTAAAAAGAGGAAATCATGAAAATTCTCATCAGTGGCGCAAATGGACTTCTCGGTTCTGCCTTGCAACCGTCATTGCGCAAGGCCGGCCACGAGGTCAATCGCCTGCTCCGCAGGAAGACTGCCGGCAAAGAGTGTTGCAACTTTTACTGGGATCCTTACGCTGAAAAATTAGACGATCTTGCACTGGAGGGCGTTGAGGCTGTCATTCACTTATCCGGGGAAAACATTGCCGGCCGTTGGACAGCCGCTCGCAAGCAAACCATCCGGGAAAGCCGCGTGCAAACGACACGGTTTCTCAGTCAAACCATTTCGAATTACGAAGAACCGCCCAAGATACTGATTTGTGCATCAGCCATCGGCTACTACGGCGACCGCGGCGATGAACTCCTTTCTGAATCCAGTAAATTCGGCACAGGTTTTCTTGCAGACGTTGTGCGTGAGTGGGAGGCCGCAACAACACCTGCCTCTGTTAAGGGCATAAGAGTGGCGAACCTGCGTATTGGCGTGGTTCTCAGCCGCAAAGGCGGGGCATTGGCCAAACTCCTAACCCCATTTAAAATGGGTGTTGGTGGCATTGTGGGGGATGGCAAGCAATATTGGAGTTGGGTCACAATTGACGACCTTGTCGGCGCAATTCATCACATTATCAACAACGACATTAACGGGCCGGTTAATCTTGTCGCACCAAACCCGGTGACCAACGCCGAATTCACTAAAACTTTAGGACAAGTTCTGGGGCGCCCCACAATTCTACCATTACCCAAATTTGCCGCTAAACTGGCACTTGGAGAAATGGCGGATTCTCTGCTGCTTTCCAGCAAACGAATCACTCCCAAAAAACTGTTGGACACAGGCTACAAATTCAGGCACCCCGGGCTAAGGGAAGCCTTAGAGCATGTACTAGAAAACAAACATTGAAAATAGAGCAGAGTCTAAAAGCAAATGTAGAAAAGTAAATTCATTAAAGCCGGCCTGTACGCTGGAAGGATTTATATCTCCGTTCCTGTTTACCACTAAATCCCCTGAGAGCGAGTCAAAGCGCTTAGTATGGCACAAAGCCTGACGCTCGTTCCTCCCAAGAACGTTTCCCTCTTTCTCAAAAACAAAAAAATCATGCTACAAATTTTCAATGTAAGGAACAAACATACCCGGGTACTTATTTTTTGCCACTCCTGGAATTAGCATGACCTACAAAATCAGACGGTTACAAAATATTGACTCAAAGCTGAAATTAGGCACGAATTTTGTACTATAAATAACGCCCATTTACGGCAAGCTAACGAAACAACGAATTGTTCAACACACACAAACAGAGGGCCACCTACCCGAACTTTACTCAAACACAGTTTTTATATCCAATCATGGGGCTTGAAGTGTAATCCGGGCCGGTCTTTTGAGTATAGTGCTTATCGTTAATAAAACTGTCCTGCAGTGGCCGGCGCTGCAAATCATGACATTGAAAGAGAGCCTTTCTATCGAAATAACAAGACTTTAGTGGCTAAACCAAACCTCGAGCAGATGGTTAAAACTATAACCCCGGGAGTCTTCTCATGAATATTTCTTACGTTTTACGCCGCCATTCTGTCCCACGAGAACTAATCCTTGTATTTTCACTCACCTTTTTTGGGCAGACCGAAATTTTCGCGCAATCTGACTCGGAAATGAAATGTTACGCTGACGAATTTATGCTCGGCGAGCAGCCAACACTCAACAGTCAAAATAATCAGACCGGCAACTATGACATTGCAGTGTATTATGCTGTTCCGAAGGACATCCCCTATAGTGAGTCTATTTATCAAACGTTGGTCCAGGCCACTCTCGACATTCAGGCCTGGTATCAGATTGCAACTGGTGGAGTTACTTGGAAACTGGCATTTCCTGAAGTTGTCCAGGTTTACAACTGCAAAGAGAATCGGCAATATTATAAGGATACCGGTGATTGGTGGGGTTCTCTTCCGGCAGAAATGACTGCCCAGGGGCTGCCGGTTTGGTCCTCCGGAACCGTCACTGCTATCTGGGCGCATGGCGCCGGGTGGTGGGCCGGCGGTGCACAATCCTGTGGCGTAGATTGTGGCCTTGCCCTTCTGGGTGTGGAGGCATTTCCGCAGTACAATAATTCTGCGTATTCCGGAGATGATTGTCCGGGTGGAGTTGGTGCAGCCGCATGGCCATGCACTCCTGTTGGGGCATACGCCCATGAATTGGGCCATGCCTTCGGTCTTATACACCCAAAAGATGACCCTGTTACAGACCAGGATGCTTCTCACAGTATTATGCAAACCCATTGGAATTATCCCAATTATGCACCCGGCAACGAACAGCCCTGGGGATTCCTAACCACTGAACGAACCACGCTTCGCACGAACCCATTTTTTTATAAAGATATTACTATCAATCAAACTCACTCTCAAGCCGATGTGGTAAACCTTCCCATCACGGGCTCAGCACCGAGCACAGATTTTGATGCAGAAATATCAGGAAAAGATGTAATTTTTCAAAACCATTCAACGGGTGCAACGCTTTACTACTGGACATTTGGCGACGGCGTTGCAAGCAACACCAAAAGTCCCGGTCACACTTACACTAATACCGGAACTTACACTGCAACGTTAAGAGCAAGCAAAGATGCCTCAATGATGGGAATCGACAGTACGAAAATTAGTATTGTGACCGGAGGCCAGGTGCATCCATGCGCCTGGGGCAGCGAAGTTGAAAACGCATCCATTCCTCTGCACATGCCATTCGCGGCAGGAACAACCTGGCAAACAGGTGGTGTGGGCTCCTATTATGGTGACGGCTCCCACACCAATAACAACAATGACTATTACGCAACGGACTGGAACATGGTCGGCGATGATGACTATGGTCAACCCGTCTATCCTGTTGCTGCAGGCAAGGTGGTGGGCCTGCAGAAAAATTGTGATGGCTGCACAACCGGCTACGGAAATTATGTTGACATCGTACACAGTTCGGTGAACACACCGCTTTATGGAACCATCAAAACCCGATACGCACATTTGAGCAAAGTATCTGTTCTTGCTGGGGACAATATCTATGTCGATACGAAAATAGGCGAAGTCGGCAGTACGGGAGGCTCAACCGGACCACATCTTCATCTTTCCTTTCAAGTTTACAATGGCTCACGATATGTATCTATGCGGGATATTAGTCCTTCTCGCAGACCCAGCCCGATGATCGCCCAATCCGGCGTTCAGACCAAATTGTGGGATCTATGCGATGGTCAAAGCCAAACTGTTGCAAAAAAACAATTCTTCAACGACGTTAAAAATGAATTTTGGGCAAAGAAGTGGATAGATGCCGCCTATACCTGGGGAGTGATGGAGCCTTGTTCGCCATACGTTTATCAGAAATTTTGTCCGCATGTTCCGGTAACACGAGGCAATCTGGCAAAATACTGGGTGAAAGCCTACCACGGGCCTGACTTCACCCCGCCGGCAGCTACAGGAATATTTGATGATGTTCCGAGAAATCATGCAACAGCAGCGTGGATTGAGCAATTATATAGAGACGGATTTACCGCTGGCTGCTCAACAAATCCTCTGCTTTATTGTCCAAATCGAAATGTAAAACGGGCAGAAATGGCGGTCTTTATTTTGCGCGCGCTGCATGGAAGCGGATTTTTTCCACCAGAACCAACCGGAACACTTTTCGGAGATTGCGACAAGAATTACTGGGGAACCAAATGGGTTGAGCAATTGGCAAAAGAGGGAATTACATCCGGCTGCTCGCTGAAACCGTCACTATTTTGTCCGGAAAACCCGGTCACACGTGGTGAAATGGCAGTTTTTCTATTACGTTCATTCGGTGTCTATCCGCCAATTACGGGCGGTTCCGGTGGGGCGGAAAAATCCAATACCTGGCAGGTTAATTTAAATGTTACAGATGCAAATACCGGATCGGCGCATCTTATTTTTGGCCAGGCTCCCACTGCAACAAACGGCATAGATTCTACGTTTACGGAACTTGAGCTTGCTCCGCCGCCAGCAAATAATATTTTTGATGCACGATTCGATTTACCGATTTCTCCACCTGTTAGCTCATTAAAGGATTATCGTACAACAACAGACGAAGACGTCAACTGGCATCTTAAATTTCAAGCAAGCACAGCCGATTTCCCAATTAAGTTTGACTGGAACACCGCTGAACTGCCCGATGGTGAATTTTTCTTGAAAGATACAATCGCCGGTACCGTCAACATCAACATGAAAAACCAGAACAGTTTTACTGTCACGAACAGTGCTCTAAATTCACTAACTATTCAAATGCAAGGTAAAGTAACCGGTACAGAACATCCATCAACGACATTCCTGGGTAACTTTCACCTCAAACAGAATTACCCAAATCCATTTAATCCGACCACTGCAATTAAATACGAACTGCCAACAGCTACGCCCGTGCGGCTTCAAGTTTTCAACATTTCCGGACAAATTGTGCGAACATTGGTGGATAAAAAGCAGACTGCAGGATTTTATTACATTCAGTGGGATGGATGTGACGACCGGGGCTTGCCCATGGCGTCGGGAATATATCTTCTACAAATGAAAACCAGCGTGTTTGTCCAAACCAGAAAAATGCTTCTGGTACGATGAGCATTAAAAACTAATGTGCATGCAACTGCCTTAAAAAAAATAGGAGAAAACCATGTTAAAACAACAGTATTTTGTACTTTCAGGAACTATTTTCGGGCTCGTTTCACTACTCCACTTCATCCGGGCTTTCAACCAGTGGCCGTTTCAAATAGGCCCTTGGTCGCTTCCTATTTCGTTATCCTGGATTGCCGGCGTTATCGCTGCGATGCTTTGCGTCTGGGCTCTTTGGTTATTCTCAAATAACCAGCAACGTAAAGAGAATTAGGAAATAAACCAAACTGGAAAAGGCAATCTAGTTCAAGCAGAAACCAAAGCATCGGTATTATGTTGACTTGCGTGGGTACAATTGCATGCGTCAAGGAATATATTCGCTACGGATTTAGCGCATAAACCCAGATAGCACCGAAACGACCCACCAACTTGTGCATGAAATTTTTGCAAACAGCCTGATTTAGTTTCAATTGCAAAACAGGTCGGCTTTGCTTACCTTACCAGTCATGTTTCCTGAACGCCTTGATATAAATTGAAGCTCCGCAAATAAACGTGAGTCTGTTTTGACCGAACATCTAATCATTGGTCTCGCCGGCATCATCGCATTGGGTATTTTTGCGCAATGGATTGCCTGGCGTTTAAAATTCCCTTCAATTCTATTCCTCCTCATTTTCGGTTTTATTGCAGGCCCGGTAACCGGATTTCTGAAACCGGATGTCATCTTCGGCGACTTACTGATGCCGATTGTTTCCATTTCAGTCGCCATGATTTTATTTGAAGGTGGGCTGACGCTGCGTTTCTTTGAGCTCAAAGAGATTGGCACGGTGCTTCGGAATATGATAACAATCGGCGCTCTGGTCACCTGGTTAATGATTGCTGCCCTCGCTTACTACCTATTGAATTTTCATCTTGCGCTATCCATTTTATTTGGCGCAATTCTCGTTGTCACCGGCCCGACAGTTATCGGTCCAATGCTTCGCCACATTCGTCCACTTGGCCGGGTTGGCAGCATTGTCAAATGGGAAGGCATTATCGTCGATCCATTTGGCGCCCTGCTGGCTGTCCTGGTTTTTGAGGCCGCCCTGGTCGGCAAATTGGCAGATGCCGGCCAGTTGATCGCGCTCAGCCTGATAAAGACACTTGCCTTTGGCATTGTCGCCGCAGGACTTGGTGCATGGCTTTTAATATTTTTCTTCAAGCGCCACTGGGTTCCGGATTTTTTACAAGAAGAAGTGACCCTCATGGCCGTTGTCGTGGTTTTTGTTCTGGCAAACCTCCTTCAGGAAGAATCCGGTCTGTTTGCCGTAACCGTTATGGGAATCACCCTGGCCAACCAGAAACAAATCAACATTAAACAAATATTGGAATTTAAGGAAAATCTCCGCGTCTTGATTGTCTCGAGTCTTTTCATTCTGCTGGCCGCCAGACTACAACTGGATGACCTGCATTATATCAACAGCAACAGTCTCATTTTTCTAGCTGCTTTGATTTTTCTTGTTCGCCCCATTGCAGTTGCCTTATCTACTTTAGGCTCTGATTTAAGCTGGAAAGAACGCATATTTGTTGCGTGGATGGCACCGAGGGGCATTGTTGCTGCGGCCATTTCAGCCGTTTTTGCTTTGCGGTTATTTGAACAGGGCTTTTCACAAAGCGAATATCTCGTTCCTTTGACTTTCATGGTTATCATCGGTACGGTTGGGTTTTACGGCTTGACTGCTGCGCCCGTGGCACGCCGGCTTGGACTGTCGGAATCAAACCCGCAGGGCATTCTCATTGTTGGCTCACACGCCTGGGCGCGGTGCATCGCCAAAGCCATTCAGGCAGAAGGATTTAATGTGCTGCTGGTAGACACAAACCGTAATAACGAATTTTTGGCGCGAATGGAGGGCTTGAAAACGCATCACGGCAGTGTCATGTCTGAACGCATTCACCACGAGATCACCCTGGACGGCCTCGGCAAGCTATTGGCTTTAACCTCCAACGATGAAGCAAACTCACTCGGGGCATTAAATTTCGCGGAATATTTCAGCCGGAAAGAGGTTTATCAACTCGTGCCTGAAAATTCAAAACGCGAAGAAGATGATGAGTTTTCACCCAAACATTTACACGCCCGTTTTTTGTTTAGTGAAGAGGCTAATTTCGATTATTTCACCAGGCGGTTTGCGGCCGGGGCGGTCATCAAAACCTGCAAGTTGAGCAAGACTTTTAATTTTCACGCATTTGCGGAACTCTACGGCAACACTGCCATGGTTCTGTTTTTCATAACAGAAAGCGGCCGGCTTACAGTGCAAACCACAGACAGTGAAATGATGATTGAGCCAGGTTTTACATTGATTGCATTGGTAGACCCGGCTGAAGAGGAAATGATTGGCTCATTTGCGTCAAAGTAAATTCAGCGCTCCCATGTTCCGAGCGCTGAACAAGAACTTTTAATCTATCCGGTGAGACCCTGCTGAGTAAAAACCTACCAGATGTACCCGAAACGATGCAATCAAGCGGGAGCCTAGATACTTCCCGCTTGATTAATGGTTACTTGACCTTCCGATTACTATCACCTTAAAATCTATGAAATGTAACCCGAATAGTGCAAGACCTACCGGAAATTTTTCCTTATTTCAGGAGCATCATACGCCTAACCTGTGTGAAATCTCCCATTCTGATTCGATAAATGTAAATACCGCTTGCAACTGGCCGATCAAATCTATCATGTCCGTCCCATTTAATTGCGTAAACACCAGGTTGCAAATTGCTGCTCACCAGCGTCTTCACCTCTTGACCAAACATATTATAAACATTCAGGTCTACACCCGTACCTGAGGTACTTGACTCGGGCACGGTGAATTCAATTGTCGTGGTCGGGTTGAATGGATTTGGGTAGTTCTGATAAAGTGCGAACTTCTGTGGCAGTTGCTGCGAAGAAGTTCCAAAAAGAACATCTGCAAATACAATTAGTGCGCTTGTTCCTTCTGGTCCATAAACTTCTAGTTCGATGGAATTGTTTTCTTCTGAAAGTAGCTCAGTCAAGTCAATTGCGACATCACCGTTGAACGGCATATAGTGGCGTTGGCCGTTCAAGTCTCGCCGGTTTTGGTCAGCGACCAACTCAAACTGGCTCTTGTTGATTTTGAGGCTAATTTTTTGCAAACCGCTGTTGTTTACATAGAGAAAATGGTCGGTTCGCGGAACCAGGAAATGCCGTTGGTAACCACCTGAAACAGACGCAACAAGCGAGACCGGATCGCACTTGGTTATATTTCCACAACAATCCGTAACCTTGATTGCGAAGCGCATGTTCTTATTGGGATTCACCCTCATGATTTCCAGCGTAATATCATTTATATTGCAATCGAAATCAACTTTGTTTTTATTCTTAAATTGTGTGTTTTGCACCTCGCCATTGACCAGCTCTACAATTTCAATGATCGCGATACCGCTACCTTGGTCTTCGACTTTTACAATCAGGTTTCCGTCCGGCTCAAAGTGAAATTCGCAAAGTGGCGGGTCGGGGTCCGCAGGGAGAATCTCAATAGCAATAACCTTATCATCCGTACAGACAACACCGTTGCCGTAGTCCAGTTCGACCTCAAGTTTCACGTTGTGGGTACCGGCCGTTTGAAACCGATGCGCCGGATTCTGTTCGGTACTCATTGCTGCAGGCACATCATCAAAGTCCCATTTCCAGGCTGTTATCTCCCCAACCTTCTTCGATTCATCTTTGAATTTGACACGGTCGCCGACACAAAACTTTCGTGGAGGGAACTTGAAATCGGCCGTTGGGTTCAAAAAAATCTCCACAACGTGGCTGGTCGTGTCGCGGCAACCCCTTGAGTCTTCAATGCTCAACGTCACGGTGTATGTGCCGGGCGTGTCGTAAAGATGCATCGGATTCGGAATGTTCTCGGTGGGGCTTGAATCGCCAAAATGCCACTCTCGGAACACGATCGTCGAAAACGGTGATGGTATCGATGTGTCTGCAAACTGAATGGGTATATCTTGACATTGTTTCTCTGGGTTGACGGTGAAGGCAGCGGTTGCTTCCACAACAATGACCGTTTTCGAAATGGTAGCCTTACAGCCAGTCACATCCTTGGCAGTTAAAGTAACCGTGTAAGAGCCGGCCACATCATAGGAATGTGTGACGACTCCTCCTGCGCCGTCATTGCTGTCGCCAAAGTCCCATTGCTGTTCGGCTATCGGGCCAAACGGCGAAGTGGACATATCTTCGAAAGTAATCAACTGTCCCACGCAAGCAGTGTCCGGATGGAACGCGAAGTCCGCCGCAATATCACAGCCGTAGACGATGTAGGTTCTGCCTGCTTGTTCGTTTTGTCCCTGGCTAAGGGCCGTAGGTGCGCCGAATGTGAATTCTGCGCCGCCTTTGTTATTCAAGTTTCCGGCGGCAACGGCGTAGCCGGTTGAGTCGAAAGGCTGGTCGCCGAATGCAATGATGTTGGCTTCACTTGCATCAATTTCCGACCCCGACAGTACGACTTCGTTAAAAATGGCATAGGCTGTCGGGACACCGGAGACACCTACTTGATTCGGATCGAACTCGACACCGGGGGCGCCCACTAGAATATCATCCTGGCCGTCATTGCTGATATCACCGGCCGCCACCGAAAACCCGAACAGACCTTGTTGTTGTATGCCTCGTACCCTAAACCCGGAATCGTCAATATCCAAACCAATGCCCGGGGGTAACTTCGGCATGGCTGGACTGCCTGCAAAAAAGACTGTTGCATTGCCGATATCCAAAGCGCCTTCATCTGCTCTGGGGGCTCCCACCAATAGATCATCGTAGCCGCTGCCGGCAACAGCCCCGGCGGCAACCGACCAACCGAACGCTGCCAACGGTTCGAGACCATCCACTGTGGCAATTAGCGCGGGGGGCGCCAGGAGGTCGAACGGCGTCGGGTCAGGACTTGGTGTGGTCAAATGGGCACCATCAATGCCGCTCACGACATATGCTTTGCCCTTTCCGTCAAAATCGGGCGCGCCCATAATGACATCATCGCTATCATCCTTATTCACATTACCGCCGGCGACGGACCAGCCAAGGTGGCCATCCTTCTGTTCGCCAACAATCTCGATGAGCGACGAAAGCGGGGCCGGTAAGGCAAGCTCGTAAATAATAGGCCGAATTGCCAGCAGGAAACCCTCCGAGCTGCCATAAACGACGTAGACCGCACCTGAATTGGGCCGATTATCACCGGTGTTGGCATAGGGCTCGCTGGCAAAAGGTGCTCCGATCAACACGTCCCGATAGCCGTCGTTGTCGATATCGCCGCTGGCCACCGACCATCCCGAGCGAATAAATCGGGTCGCGCCACGAATCTCCGAAACCGCAACATCCGCCGGGGTAACCGTTGCCAGATCGATGTTTGTGAACATCTCGATTTCCACACCTGCGATCGCCCGGTCGGAATAAATGACATATGTTTTGCCTACATCCTGAATTGGCTGTGCGATGAGAACTTCAACGTCGGCAAAGGGAGCGCCTACGATCACATCATCGCGGCCGTCGTTATCAACATCGCCAGTCGCGACCGACCATCCGAACCTGTCACCGGCGGCCTCACCCTTGATCACCGTTACCCGGGCCGGAAACGCGGAGGGCATCAACGTCGGTCCCGGTAGATTCATAAATTGATGAGGCGGTGGCGTTTTGAATTCTGAATCGCCGTAAATGATATAGACCCGCCCGGTATCCGCGCTGGGCGCACCGATGACCAAGTCCTCGAAGTCGTCATCGTCGATAAAACCATAAGCAAGCGAACGCCCGGAAAACTCTCCGGGAAGCTCACCGTTGAAGCGCACATTGTCCTTCATGGCATTCAAATCCACCATCAGTTGCGCACGCAACGGCACCGCCGCGAGTGTTGCGCTTGCCAGCAAAAACATGATTGCAATGTACCATTTCCTGTTCATAGTGACCTCCTGTAGTTGATGAAAAGAGTCGTGCTCGCCCGCTCATTTAATTTTTGCAGGCGAAGTGTGCCAACATTAAGATTCAGGTCTCACATGTTTGCATTTTTTAAACAAATTCTTGAATTCAGGGCCGTCCTATCTTTTCTTTTTTAAAAAGATTGCTCAAAGAGAAAAAATCTCTCAGGTCTTTTGAATCAAAATCACAACCAAAGTACATTACTTATTACCCCTTCTTAATTACCGTAAGGCAATTTCGCATTGCTTCTTAGCCCATCGTTGGCTATTTTCTTCTCCAATGAATAAAGAACTAAAGTCCCTCTTTCAAGAATATTTTGACCAGCCCGTCAAAAAGAACAACAAACTCCCAATTCATGGCTCAAACCGGGTGCGCTATCGTTTGACTGGCGAAACGCATACGGCCATCGGCGTTGAAAATTCTGATCACGCGGAAAATGTGGCTTTCATCGCTTTTGCCAGACACTTTCACCGCCACGGCCTGCTGGTTCCGGAAATTTACGCTGAAAAACTGGATAGCAATATTTACCTGGAAGAAGATTTGGGCAAACAGACATTATTTGATATGCTGACGGAAAAACGGCAGGACAGCGCGACGTTCCCGCAGGAAATGGAAGCGCTTTACGCCAAAGTGGTTGGCATTTTACCCGACTTCCAGATCAAGGCGAGCGAAGCGCTGAATTACGACGTCTGTTATCCTCGCCACAGTTTTGATCGCCAGTCGATCATGTGGGATTTGAACTATTTTAAATACTATTTTCTCAAATTGGCGCAGATTTCTTTTGACGAACAGAAACTTGAAGATGACTTCAACCGCTTTGCTGATTTCCTGCTGCAACCCGAACGAGATTTTTTTCTCTACCGGGATTTCCAGTCCCGTAATGTCATGATTCGTGATGGCGAGCCTTATTTTATTGATTTTCAAGGGGGGCGCCGCGGCGCGCTGCAATATGACATCGCTTCGATGCTGTATGACTCAAAAGCAAATCTGCCATTTGATGTGCGAGAACGACTGCTCAACGTTTATCTTGATGCAGCACAAGCGCAGATCAGTCTTGACCGGAACGAGTTTTTGCGCTACTATTACGGCTACGTGCTTGTTCGTTTGATGCAGGCCATGGGGGCTTACGGCTTCCGTGGCTTTTACGAACGTAAAACACATTTTCTACAAAGTGTTCCTTTTGCCATTCGCAACCTGGAATATGTTCTAAAGACAGATAGCTTACCCCGGGAATTGCCGACTTTAACCGATTGCCTGCAAAAAATTACCCGCTCTACCAAACTGCGGGAACTGGGTAACAGCAAACTTCCTCTGACAATTCACCTTCAGAGCTTTTCTTACAAAAGAGGGTTGCCCAAAGACGAAACCGGGCACGGCGGCGGCTTTATTTTTGATTGCAGGGTTCTGCCAAATCCGGGTCGGCTGGATGAATACAAGCATCTGACCGGAAACGATAAAGCCGTCATCGCATTTCTCGAGCATCGGCAAGAGATCCACAGTTTCCTCACCCGTGTGCGTGACCTGATTTCGCAAGTTGTGGAAAATTACAGCGCGCGCAATTTCAGCCACCTCTCCATTTCATTCGGCTGCACCGGTGGTCAGCACCGCTCGGTATATTGTGCCAATCAACTCAATAAATTTTTGCTGGAAAAATACCAGGTCAAAGTAGAACTTTCACACCGCGAAGAGGAGAGCTGGCCAGTTAGTGAATTATGAAAGCAATGATTTTTGCCGCCGGTCTTGGCACCCGGCTTCACCCCATCACGCAAAGAAAACCCAAAGCTCTGGTAGAGGTACATGGCAGGCCGCTGCTCGAACATGTTCTGACCCGCCTGATTGAAGCGGATTTCACAGAAATAATCATCAACCTGCACCACTTCCCTGAACAAATAAAAGCCTTTCTTGAGTCGAAGAACCATTTTGGCATTCACATAGAATTTTCCGAAGAGACTGACCTGCTCGACACCGGCGGTGGCCTGAAACACGCGTCTGCATTCTTTGATGATGCGCCATTCCTGCTGCATAACGTGGACATTTTGAGTGACATCGATTTGCAGCACATGCTGCAAACCCACAGGCAAAATCGGGCACTCGCGACCCTGGCGGTAAAAAAACGTGTGACTTCCCGCTACCTGGTTTTCGATGAGGACAACCTGCTTTGCGGCTGGAAGTCACTCAAAGAAAATAAAGAAATCAAAGCCAGGCAGGCAAAAGGCAAAACCGACGATCTGGCATTTTGCGGCATTCATGTTCTTTCTCCAGACATTTTAGCGAAACTGAACGGTTCCGGTAGATTTTCGATTATCGACAGTTATCTCAAGCTAGCAGCCAAGCAGGAAATAATTCAGGCGTATCCAGCGGACGGCTTTGCCTGGCGGGATGTTGGCAAGCTGACTGAGTTGAGCCAATAAGAAGCGGTGACCAACTGAGAACAATTCGGCAATAACCAGATACAGCTTGCATAATTATTTCATTTTATTATTTTGTGGACACAAATTATCCTGACATGAAACCAACTAAAATGGAATCCGCATGAGACGCAGCATTTCCATTTCACTGTTTTTGTGCCGCGGCGGAAAGAGCTAGAGCCTAAGCTATTCAACTGATGGTTTCCGCAGTCAAGCTGTCAAATATATTTTTCCTGATTGGCTTCTCGCGCAGATGGGAAACGCTTCTTTCGATTCCCATGCCATCCTCTTCATAAAGCTGCTGAAGTAAGACCATGCTTTGACAGGCACGGTGCGCTCCCTTCTTTCCTGCCAGGCTATTTTTGTTCAAAGTTGATTTTTTAAATCGGACCAATCTCATCATTAAGTGAGTATAGCGTAAAACGATGAATGTAATTGAACCAATAGACACTTCCGTCAAGAGTCCTCCGACACAAAAAGAGAGCAGATTTTTCACACTTTGGCGGGATGTAAGAGAAGCTGTTGCGGGAACTGAATTGGATTTCACCACCGGCAGCATCGGCCGCGCCATTCTACTGTTGTCGGTGCCAATGGTGTTGGAAATGGTGATGGAATCCGTGTTTGCTGTAGTCGACATCTTTTTTGTTTCGAAACTCGGGGCCGGCGCTGTGGCCGCAGTCGGCTTAACCGAATCAATCCTAACCATCATCTACTCGATTGCCGTCGGTCTGGCCATGGCCACCACGGCGATGGTTTCACGCAGAACCGGTGAAAAGGATCGAAAAGGTGCCGCCACGGCTGCGTTGCAAGCAATTATTATCGGATTCCTTGTGTCCATTCCGGTGAGTGGGATCGGACTGTTTTTTTCAAAGGAACTCCTGCAGCTCATGGGCGCCGCCCCAGGCGTTATCGATTCCGGACACAGTTATACAGCAATTATGCTCGGTAGCAACGTGGTAATCATGCTTTTGTTTATTATCAATGCCGTCTTTCGCGGTGCCGGCGATGC
>JAJDAG010000023.1 GCA_029262005.1 Candidatus Zhuqueibacterota bacterium
TTTTTTTTGTCCATCACTAAATTTACAAGAATTATTACACGTTGATAGTGAAAAATAGCAACATTCTTTTCCCATTTAAGTGCTCCATAAGTGGTGCACTTTCATTATGCATAGAACCTTTAAGCGATAAAACCGCTATTATTTTTATACAATGTTAGCTACAGTTTTAATCATTTTGGTTAAAAATATATCCATTGCTTTCAGCGTATTTTTCAATAGGTTCAAGACCTAATTTCTTTCGTCTTTGATTGACATTTTTTAAATCTTCAATCGGATAAATTTTGTTTTTCCTCAAGGTTTTATCCCACACTGCTTGTGTTCCATAAAGTTGTTTTTTCTTATTTCGCATTAGAATTCGGTCTTCAAGGAAAGCAAGATGCCATCCCTCAGATTCGTCTTTTTCTACTGACTCTTTTAACAACGGAAGGTATCTTTCTTGTATTTTAAGTTCTGAATGCTGAATTATTAACCAAATGGCTTGATTTGCATTGTTTCCAACTCTACTTTTTCCAACCCAACCGTGTGTATCTAATATTTTGATGAGCTTGTTTAGACAAATAGTATCTTGACGATGAATAAGTGACCAAATGTAATCGTATTCGCTTGATTCTCTACCAAATTTTTCTGTCACCTGTGGAAGTAAAAGGCGTAGGGTTTGGTCTTCTGTACCTATGAGTTCTAATTCTTTTTTTAGGATACTATCTGTTTGATTTTGTGAACTTGTTAGCAAAAAAATCCCTTTGTCTAATATTTCATCTTTTTCAAGAGTTGTTTGTATGACATAATTTGCTGGAATATATTTTTCCCGTGGTGTTCCATTTACGTGATACAATTTAGCTGTTGAAAGTCGATAACCATAATTCTGGTGTTTAAATGAAAACCCATTCATTTCTCCTGCTAATCTTTCCATTTCAGTACCAACAATTTCTGCTCTTTCAATTCCATCAAATCCAATTGCAAGTCCTTCACCCATACTTCCTGTCCACCTTCCTACCAATATAATTACTGGCTTTTTATACTGTTTTCCTCTTGGACTTGCATATTCAATCCAACTTCTTTCAACTATTGGATTATTACCATATTGTTCAACTGTTGAATGTTTTTGATAGGATTTTTGCTCACTAATAAATCTTCCTATAATTCCACGTGCTACATAAGAATTTCCTCCATCTACTGTATTTCTCAAATCAATTATCAAACCTCTGGTATTCATTAAATCATTAAGTGATTTGTCAAACTCCGATATAAGATTGTTATTTCCTAAAGAGTTATTGATTCTTAAAATTCCTATTCCATTTTCTGTTTTACTTGTTAGGAGTTCATTGTTGCTTTTGAATTTAATTTCATCTAAATCAAATTCAATGACTTGCTTATTAACTAATTCTAAAGTTAAAACTCTTGGTTTATTGTAGCGGCCTGCCAATATTTTATTAGAAATCCATTCTTTAACGATAATAGAATTCTTATCGTTACAGTGCGTTGGAAATCTGTTGATTGCCTTATCAAAGTCAATTCCGTTAATTTTTTTAATTTCTGCACCAATAATACTATGCTCTAAACTTTCTATTTGTGTTTGCCAAACATTTGTAATGATTGGTCTGCCATTTTGTATGGTTGTATATATTGGTGAGAATAAGCGAAACGATGAGTTTGTATTCGTGTTTAAAATTAAATGGCTGTCGTAGAATTCATCTAAAAGATACTCGAAAAGTAGGGTAGTTTCTTCTTCTGTTTTTAAGTTTCTTACTTGTTTCTCATAATACTCTCTAATGCAATCTAAATCAACATTTTTTTCTTCGAGATATACATAATTTTGTGATATGTCATTTATGATTTCTACTAAATCTTCTCTGATTTTAGATTTGTCAATTTGGTTGCTTTGGGAGTAGCAATTCAAAAAAGGTAAAAAAAGAAGTAATATTATTATGTTTTTCATTCAGGATTATTTTTTCAAATTGTAGCTAACGTTCGTGTATATTCATTGTTCTTACACCGCCCAAATGGTGGGATAAACACAATTGTTTATATATTTCTTTTACAATCACTTTACTATCCTGATTAATTCATAAATTCACAATTTAAGGTCAAACGTCATGCACCGGATTGTCACTCAGGAGGCGTCTTGTTAGCTTGGCAAACTGCTGTAAATTAAAAAGATTCCTCCGGAATGACAAAGGTGTTGTGAATTATTCAGGCTATATTCAAAAATTACATTTCCTTTCTTTCCGGCACATAACTTATATTTGAATCGGTAATGTCCGGTTAGGTTTTTGCGGTAGGTGTTTTCAGGCGAATTGTCATGCCCGAAGTCTTCTGTCGGGCATCCGGTTCAGTGCGCAAAACTATCCTCTACCCGTTTTGCCTGCAACAAACCAAATGCTGAACTTGCCGAAGCCGTTCTTTTTTTGCATTCCCGCCTGAAGCTCGCGGGAATGACAATGTTATGGATATTTCCGGGTCCAAATTCATTCGCGCAAAATTCACACCGGGCACGACTGAGAGCGAGCGAGGGTTCTCACATTCTTCAATCTTTAATTGTCTGTTTTTTAAAAGTCTGTGCCTGATGCATCATTCAGGTTTGCATGGTGGCTGGTTGCATGAAAAAAGCGTCCGCGGTGTGCGTAGCAAGCTGAAAAAGACAATCGACTCTACCCTATTTTAAATCAGCACATTTATTGCCGGGCACATGGCGCACCAGCAGAGAGTGCTTAACGCAATAATACCATCTTGCGCACAGCAACAAAATCACCGGCCCGGATTCGGTAAAAGTAAGTTCCGCTCGCGAACGTTCGTCCATCCCAGGTCACGCTGTGGTGACCGCTCTTCATGGGCTGGTTAACAACTGTGGTTACCTGTCTTCCGCGCACAGAGAACACTTCGATCTTTACATTTGCGTCACGAGGCAGCGCGAAGTGAATTTCCGTGGTCGGATTAAACGGATTCGGGTAATTTTGCTCTAATGCAAATTCTTGTGGCAAAGTTTGTTCGCGACTTTCAAGTCCGGTAACCAACAAAGCAACCTCATTGCTCCCTGCACTAAAATTACCGCTTGAATCCTGCGCAGCCACGACCGCAAACGCGCCATCCGTCAACACCCCATTCCCATCTACAAAAATTGTATCACGAGTCCAGGCGCGTGGTTGAATCCTGGATATATCAAAGCCTGGCGCTGTGCCGGTGAAAATGGCGAATGTCTTAAAATCTGCAGATCGCTTACCCTGCCAGGTTAAGGCAAGACGGCCGCTCGCATTGTTCGCCGTCAAATTTACGGGAGCGCCCGGCGGCAGGTTATCAACAGAAAAACCGCTGTCCGGTTGAGAATCAAAAAAGATATTGGCGTCATTGGTATGCGCTGACACAAAAAAGAAGTGCTGACCCATACTCGTGGTCATGGAATCATAAAGTGTGGCCGAGGTATACGAATAAAATGGTCGTCTGTGAGCCGGCAAATCTGCAAGCCACTCCCAGGCAAGTGTTTGCCCGGCGGTAGTTTTCATCCTGACCGGTGCCGCGCGCTCTGAAGTCTTTGCCCCGATGTCAATGCTGGCCATGGCAGATTCAGGGATTGCACGCCACACGCTGTATGACGTTAGGCGGTTCACATCATGATCCAGCGAGGAAGCCTTCCATTTCACCGTCACTTTTCCACCCTCGTCATTGGGCACATCAGCAATGGAGATAACTTGCGGGCCAAAACTACCTTCTTCAGAAAACGCCGATCCAATCGACTGATTGTCAACAGCCTGAACGCTCCAGTAAACACCGGGGTAGCTTAGGATCTCCTGAATAAAAACGCTTTTCGAAGTTGCGATTCCAGCATTACCCCTGCCTCTAACTTGCCGGAAGCCGCTGTCTCCAGCCATTGGTGCTACAATGTCGCTCCCGCCCGGCGTTGTACCCACTCGCAGATTGTAGGTCACGGATGCCTGTGCCTCTTCGGCATCGCCGGATGCAGACCAATTAAATTGCAGTTCATTTTGCGTGAAAGCGGCGTCAAGAATGGTTGGCCTGGCAGGTGCACTGTTGGCCGCTGCTGATTGATTCTGATAAACATGCAATACACGACTGGCAGTAGAAGAGCCTGTCAAAATAATATCCTCGTCAAAATCGCCATCGTAGTCGGCAACGGCAATGGAACCGAAAATAACTCCCTCCAGGAACGCTTGAATATCTGTAAAAAGTGAGTCGCCATCATTTCTGTAGATGCGGGCTATTCGTGCAAAAGAATTATCAAAACCTGCGAACACAACATCTAAATCGCCATCGCTGTCATAATCCAACCAGCTTGTCGCACCGTTTGAAATGCCCGGCAGACTGGCGTTGGCATCGGCAAAATTCCCCGTCCCATCATTGCGATAGATGGCTGTGATCCTGCCCGCCGGCGCCAGACCGGAAATTAGAATATCCAAATCGCCGTCCCCCTCAAAGTCACCAAACGAAGCAGCACAACTTGACACGCCGGGGACATTTACCGGCAACTCAGAAAACGTCTGATCCTGATTATTTTGATAAATTTTAGAAATGCTGCCTACGGAGGACGAACCAGCCAGAAAAACATCCGGAAAACCGTCATTGTTAAAGTCCGACCAGGATGCACAACCTGCCTGAACCCCGAGGAGACCTGCTTGAATATCGACAAAAATGCCATCATCATTGCGGTATATTTTTGACAGGCTGCCACCGGCCGACAGGCCGACAATCAGAATGTCAAGATCGCCGTCATTGTCAAAGTCACCCCAATCGACAGAACTCTGCTGCACACCTGTCAAGCTTGCTCCCTGATCTGCAAAACTACCGCCACCAACGTTACGGTACACCCGGGCAAGACTCTGATTTGTAGCATCCACTCCGGTAAGCAGGATATCGAGCGCGCCATCCTTATCAAAATCTCCCCAGGCTGCGGCACCGGCAGCAACACCGGATAGCACTGCGCCCGAGTCAATAAATCGGCCGGCACCATCGTTGCGATAAACACGGGCAATACGAGCATTCACAGGGTCCTGTCCACTCAGCAGCAAATCTAAATCACCATCATTGTCATAGTCCCCCCAATTCAGTGAACTGGCATTTAACCCGGGCAGACTGCCCGATGCCAAAGTATCTTCAACAAATGGTACAATAAAGGCTTGTTCAACCGCGAAAGGAGATCCCTCATAGTTTTGATCGATGGCCTGCACGCTCCAGTAAATTCCCGCTGAAGCCTTGACAATGCCAAGAGGAATTGACAATGAGTTTGCGGTTCCAAGGTTGCCGCGAGCATTAATTGAACGACGGCCATTGGGCCTGGCCATGGCTGACCATATTTCATGGCCACCGGCCGTGGTTCCAACTCGCAAATTGTAAGTTAATCCAAGTGTGTCGGTTTCATTGTCTGCAGTAAGATTCCAGCTAATATCAAGCGAACTTTTGGTCACGGTTGTGACCAGGTCTGCCGGTGTTAAAGGAGCGCTATTGGGCACTGCTGTGCTGTTCGCATAAATTTTGGCAATACCGGCGCCACTGGTGTCTTCGCCCACAATCATTACATCCAAATCGCCATCGTTGTCAAAGTCCGACCAACTACCGCCACCACGGGAAACACCGGTCAGATTGGCCGGTAATGGTGAGAAGGCACCGTTTCCCTCATTTAAATAAATTAAAGAGAAAGAGGTTGAATCCGATTCAGCCCCGGTCAGCAGAATATCCAAATCGCCGTCATTGTCCGCATCTCCCCAGGCAGCAGAGCATTGTTTCAAGCCGGTTAACCGGGCGCTAATTTCAAAAAAAATGCCGGAGCCATCGTTGCGGTAAATTCGACTCACGGCAGCAGAGTCAGCATCCCGGCCACACACGACCAGGTCCAAATCGCCATCATTGTTATAATCGCCCAAAGCGGCCGCACTTGCAGCCAGTCCGACAACCGAAGAAGCAGATTCAACAAATGCATCCTTGCCCAAGTTCAAAAATATTTTCACAGATGGCGTGCCGGAAGAATCACTGCCAAGCAAAAAGATATCAAGCATATTATCGCCATTCAGATCCCCCCAAAGCGCTTGCCCCTGGTGAATTCCTGCCAGATTAGCATTTATTTCGCTGAATATATCGGCACCATCATTGCGATAAACGCGAGTTGTCGCTTGCCCAATCGCATCCAGTCCTGAAAGCAGAAAATCAAGCCTTCCATCCTGGTTGTAATCACCCCAGCTCACACGGCTATTGGTTACTCCTTTGAGCGGAATATTGGTAGCGACCAGAACGCCGTTATCGTTGCGATAAATTTTTACAAGCGGCTGTCCTGTACTATCTGCACCGGCCACCAGCAAGTCAAGATCATTGTCGTTGTCATAATCGCCCCAGGCAACATCACCATTATGAACCGGTTCAAGCACGGAAGGCATTGCTGCAAACGAACCAGCGCCATCATTGACAAACAGCCGGGAAATACTGCCTGCCGCCGTGTCGAGGCCGGTCAATACAATGTCTAACGCGCCATCATTATTAAAATCGCCCCAATTAGGGGCGCCAAAGGGGACTGAGGTCAAGCCTGCAGAGGCAAGAGAATCTACAGCAAAATTTTGACTGTGGACTTGGGAGGAGGTACATAAAATCAAAAGAAAAACAATCAGCGCTCGCATGATGTACTCCAAAACTCAAAGATGTTAAAATCGCAATTTTCTAGGCGGGAATGACAAAAAATATAAAAATATATTTCAAAAACCAAACATTTTCTTTAAATTAGTGTGCACCACAATACAATTTAAGCCCACTTCAAGTTATTTTGATCAAATCATCTGCTGGAATTCGACCTGTCACACACCAAAACGGAGTGAATGATGAAAAAAAATCAACGAATAGAAACGAAATTAATCCATGCGGGTGAGCCGCACCCGCATAAAGATGGTGCTGTGACACTGCCAATTTATCAAACAGCCATGTACGAAGTTCAGAATACAACCGACTATCACGACATTGCCTACATTCGTTTAAACAATACACCCAATCATGTGGCTTTGCACACCAAATTAGCAGCATTGGAAAATGCAGAAGCAGCCCTGGTAACCGCCAGCGGCATGGCAGCCATTTCCGCAGCGCTTCTGACCGTGCTGAAAGTCGATGATCACCTTTTAGTGCAGGACTGCCTTTATGGCGGAACACACAATTTCATTACCGAGGACTTCCCCGCGTTTGGCATCGAATATGATTTTATTGACGGTAACGCTCCCGAAACATGGAAAGACAAACTAAAGCCCAACACCCGCGCTATTTATGTTGAATCCATGTCAAACCCGCTTTTGCAAATAGCTGATTTAAAGCAAGTTCCGCAATTTGCCGGGAACCACGGGCTTGTCTCACTTATTGACAACACTTTTCCCAGCCCGATTAACTTCCGACCGATTGAACTTGGATTCGATATTTCATTGCACAGTTGCACAAAGTATCTTAACGGCCATTCCGACATTGTCGCCGGTGCAGCCATTTCCACCCATAACTACATCAAAAAAATAACGCACAAACTTAATCATCTCGGTGGTTGCCTGGACCCGCATGCCTGCTTTCTGCTGCACCGTGGCATCAAAACGCTGGCAGTCCGCATGAAACAGCATAACGACAGCGCTTTAAAGATAGCCCGTTTTTTGCAACAGCACCCATTGATTGCCGGCATTAATTACCCCGGCCTGGCGAGTCACCCGGCCCATGAGAGAGCGAAAGAATTATTCGACGGCTTCAGTGGCATGCTGAGTTTCGAATTGAAAGGCGGGCTGGAGACGGCTGTGCGTTTTACTGAGTTGACCTGTTTGCCGGTGCGGGCGCCAAGCCTGGGTGGCGTTGAAACACTGATTACCCAACCCGCCCAAACTTCACACTCGGGCATGAGTCCCGAGGCGCGGGCCAAAGCAGGCATCCATGACGGTCTCATACGTGTTTCCGTTGGCATCGAAGCCACCGAAGAATTGATTGAAGATTTTGCTCAGGCCTTGAGCCAATGTTGAGGAATACGTGCCTGATTGAGTGAAAAAACGACATTATTAGCACCAATGGAAAATGCATAAGCGAGCGGCTCTGATGTCTTAACGCACTGTAACTTTTGCCTTGCTTTATAGGAGCATGTTGTCTATATTTACCGTTTCAAATTCTTTGCCTCAAAGATCAGGAGAGCAACTTGGCAGATCTATTCGATAAATGTGTTAAATTTACTCGTGCGCGAGAACTGCAGCAACAAGGTTGGTACCCGTATTTCAAAGCCATAACTTCAGGGGCGGATTCCGAGGTTGAAATTGACGGGCACCGGCTCATCATGATAGGTTCAAATAATTATCTTGGCCTGACCCAACACCCTCGCATTAAAAAGGCTGCCCAAGATGCCATCGATAAATTTGGCTCAGGCTGTACCGGCTCGCGCTTCCTCAACGGAACGCTGTCGCTGCATGTAGAATTAGAAGAAAAGTTGGCCGAGTTCATGAATAGCGAAGCGGCCCTTATTTTTTCTACCGGGTTTCAAACCAACCTGGGCACACTCGCCACCATCGTCGGTAAAGATGATATTATTTTTGCAGATAGAAACAACCATGCCAGCATTGTCGACGGAAACCGTTTATCTTTTGGCCGTGTGGTTAAATATAAGCACAACAATATGCGCGATCTTGAACGCCTGCTTTCGGCCAGCAAGCAGGATAGTGGCAAAGTCATTGTTGTGGACGGTGTCTTCAGCATGGAAGGACATCTCGTGGATTTGCCTGGCGTTGTTAAACTGGCGAAACAGTTCAACGCCCGCGTGATGGTTGACGATGCACACTCGGTTGGTGTTTTCGGCGCCAACGCCCGCGGCACAGCAGAACACTTTGGCCTGGAAGACGATGTAGATATCACCATGGGAACTTTCAGTAAATCGTTTGCTTCGCTTGGCGGTTATATCAGCGCTGATGAGAACGTGATCCATTACATAAAACACCATGCGCGCGCGCTGATTTTTTCAGCCAGCATTCCACCAGCTAACGCTGCATCAGTCATCACGGCAATCGACATCATTCAGAAAGAACCAGAACGCCGCGAGCGACTCTGGGAAAATGTTCGCAAAATGAAAAAGGGATTTGATCAATTGGGTTTCAACACAGGTGACAGCGTCAGTCCGATAATTCCTATAATTATTGGCGGCGATGTTGACACATTCATGTTCTGGAAAAAACTCTATGAAGGCGGGGTCTTTACAAACCCGGCTGTCGCTCCGGCAGTACCTCTTGGTCAAGCATTGATTCGCACAAGCTATATGGCCACACATACGAACGAAGAACTCGACAAAGTACTCGAAATTTTTAATAAATTAGGCAAGGAGTTTGGCCTTATCTAAGCCCTGCTTTTCAAACGTAAAACACGAAAGGTCGTACAGGTTGCGGCCTTTTTTAGTTTAGGCCAACTTGGCACTCTTGCCGTACTTAATACTATTTTAGCTTAGGCAATTCGGGCGTTTAACCTGCTTTATTCCTAAATTTTGCCACAGAGACACAGATAACTCAGAACAAATGCCCTATCGCGAGAAGGAAAGTATGAACAACATACAAATCAAACAGGTTCAGTCGAAAAAAGAGACTATGCAGTTCATCAAACTGCCCTGGAAAATTTACAAAGATGATCCGCTCTGGGTTCCACCGCTTCTGCTAGATATGAAGGCAATTCTGGACAAAAAGAAAAATCCGTTTTTTAGACACTCAGAAGCAGCGCTATTTCTCGCCAGACAAAACGGTGAGGTTGTCGGACGCATCGCCGCGATAGTCAACCACAACCACAATAAATTCCACAATGAAAAGGCTGGATTTTTTGGTTTCTTTGAAAGCGTTAATAGTGAAGAGGTGAGCAACGCTCTGTTGAGCACGGCGCGGACCTGGGTTAAAGAGCGGGGCATGGTATCCTTGCGCGGCCCAATGAATTTTTCAACCAATGACACATGCGGCCTGCTTTCGGAAGGGTTTGACTCCAGCCCGATGATCATGATGACCTACAACCCCAAATACTACCTCGATTTGATGACTCGCGCCGGCCTGGAAAAAGCGAAAGTACTTTATGCGTACAGCCTTTCCCAGGACAAACCAATCCCCGAGCGTTTTGTTAAATTTGCCGAGAAGGCCACCAAAGATGAAAGCATCACTTTCAGAAATATCAAGATGAAAGACTTCGACAAAGAGATTGGTACAATAATGACAATCTACAACGATGCCTGGCAAAAAAACTGGGGATTCGTGCCAATGACTGATGCAGAATTCAAACACCTGGCCAAGGAAATGAAAGCAGTAGTTGACCCGGACCTGGTCTTTATTGCCGAGATAAACGGCGAACCTGCTGCGTTCTCCCTCGCATTGCCGGATTTCAATGAAATTCTCAAAGGTGTTAATGGGCGCCTCTTGCCATTCGGCATTTTCAAACTCCTGCTTAACAAGAGAAAAATCAAAAGCCTGCGTGTAATAACCCTTGGCGTAAAGCAGAAATTTCAAAAGAAGCGAGCCCTGGCACCGGCTTTCTATTATGAGACATACACGCAGGGAAAAAACAAAGGCTTTGAAATGGGTGAATTCTCGTGGATCCTGGAAGACAACACATTGATGAATCGGGCAGCAGAAGGATTGGGAGCCCGCTTATACAAAAAATATACTATTTACGAAACCGCGGTCTAAAAAAAGAACAAAAAGCGGAGACGAAAAAATGTCTACCGCTTTACGAGTGACTGTTGCTAATTTATATTTTAGCCCTACTCATACCAGTAAAGTACACGCCCACAACCTTCACAATTAATAACTTGCTGGTCACTGCGTCCACGTGTGATGAGTTGAGTCGGAACACGCATAAAGCACCCAAGGCAGACATCCCCTTTAACCGGTACAATGGCGCGTTTGTAGCGTTTCTTCAGTTTTTCATAGTTGAAAAGAAGCGACTTACCTATCTTCTGCGTGAGTTCTGCACGCGCCTCTTCCAGCTTTTCCTTCCCGGCCACGGCAAAGCCAATTTCCTTCACATCCTCAATGTCCCGAATCATAATATCAAGATCCTGCAAAGCGACGAGGAACTCCAAATCCTTATTTAACATCTACGCCTCTCCTTCTATGGTTTGAATGAATTCCTCAAACGTTTGCACTTTCATTAATTTTTTACGGTTGACCTCATTGTGCACAACTTCTACAAGCTTGCCCAACACAGGGAGGTAGCGATTGTTTTCGTCATGCGGCGGGGCAATCACAACAAAAATGAGCTTCACCGGCCTTTTATCCACTGCCTTGAAAGCAATTCCTTTGGGTGATTTACCGAAAGCAATTTGTACATCCAGTGCGGCAGTGGTGCGACCGTGGGGAATTGCAATCCCCTTGCCGATACCGGTACTACCAAGCATTTCCCGTTGATTCAACATTTCAAGCACGATGTCTTTGCTGCGAACCATCTTGTTGTTCACAAACAGTTCGGCCAGTTCATTGAACGACTCTTTCTTATTTGTCGCCTGAAGGTTGGGGATAAAAAGTTCTTCTCTGAAATACTGGGCTAGCTCTCTGTTCTCCATTCGGATCCCTTGGTTAGGCTTAATATTATTATTCCACACGACTTGCATTTTCTATCACCTCTCTCAATGCAGGTAAAATGTAGGTACTCTGCAGATCAAGCTTGTCGTGTAATTCCTGAGCAATAACCTGAATTTTTTGCTCATCGCTCAGTTTTTTGTTAACGAGTAACTGCTCCTTGTCAAAGTACCTGTACATACCGCCTACAAACTCACCATTGTCGTAGCGAAAGTCAATGGCCAATTCGACAAGCAAGGTTTCCAAACCCTCCAGTATCTCCTCTTCTTTCATCATCAACCTACAAGTACTCGTTTAACTTCTTACGCTTGGCTATTTCAACCACATCTTTTACATCTTGAGCGCGATCTCGCGGGCAGACGAGGATGGCATCGCCGGTATCAACTACCACGAGATCATCGATACCAACAACTGCAATACAACGGTCAGGTGCATCGATCAAACAGCCTGTGCTGTCCGTGAGAACATGGCTGCCAATGAGAACATTATTGTCACTATCTTTCTTATGCAGTTTATAGACAGCATCCCAGCTACCGAGATCATCCCAGCCAAACATGCCGCGCAGAACAGTTATATCGCGGGCCTCTTCCATAACACCGTAGTCAATTGAAATACTGCGGATTTGGCAATAAACACGCTTAATGACGTCTGCCTCTTCCGGCGCTCCAAGCGCCTCTCTAATTTCCTGTAAGCCCTGGTGTAAATGGGGTAAATGTTCCTCAATTTGGCGCAATATGGTTTTTGTTTTCCAAATAAAAATACCACTGTTCCAGAGAAAGTCACCGCTATCTAAAAACCTTTTGGCCGTGGCCAGGTTTGGTTTCTCGGCAAAAGTCTTCACTTTATAAGACTGAACTCCTTGAACATCATCGAGCGCATGGTTGCATTGAATATATCCGTATCCGGTTGCAGGATAGGTTGGTTCAATCCCGATGGTTACGATGTTCTCACTCTCCTGCGCAATTTCAGCGCCTGCTTTCAATGTCTGATGGAACAGATTTTTGTCCCTAATTATGTGGTCAGCAGGTAACACCACCATAACACCGTCAGGTTCGATTTGCTCGATAAACAGAGCTGAAAGACCAATACAGGGCGCCGTATTCTTGCCCTTTGGTTCGACAATGAAATTACTGCCAGGAATGCCCGGCAACTGCTTTTTTATTGCTGGCAACTGACTGGCGGTGGAAACGACAAACACCTTAGATTCAGGAATAAGTGGTTGCAGGCGACTTACAGTCGACTGAATAAGGGATTCTTCGCCAAACATCCTGAGTAACTGTTTCGGATGTTTCTGACGGCTCTTAGGCCAAAAACGCGTGCCAAGGCCGCCCGCCATAATTAATGTTTGCATACTGCGCGCCCTCCTTGTAGCCCAAACTGCATAAAAAATGCCATTGTTCGCAAAGAATGTAACAATGGCAAAATCACATTAAAATAAATTTGCATCAGAATTAACATTTTCACCCATATTTTACCTTGTGTAGAGTATGAAATATACGATTCAAAATCAAGCACTTTTGAAGCATGTTTTCAGGCTGGAATACAGTGCACTTGCCACAAAATCAGGACTCGTTTTGAGCAGCATTGTCAATGAACGGGCGTTAAAGTCACCTTTCAGTAAAGCAGCCACGCCAGTCGGCGAGAGTTCGGCCATTTGTGCAACTCTGGTGTCCCAATCCAGGTCTGAATAACCTGCGAGCCGTTTGTTTATTGCGAGCCCAGCATCAAACGAACGTTTATATTTTTTTTGCCAGAGTGAATTATATTTTGCCAAAAATCTCCGATCAAAACAGCCCTTTCTAACTGCTTCCCCGGCAACCTGACCAGCCATTCTGCCAATATCGATTGCAAAGCGAATGCCTTCTCCCAGCAATGTTGAGATCAAGCCACCGGAATCACCAACGATCAAAAAATTATCGGCAACTGTCACAGCACAGTAACGTTGGCTCGGGATGACACCGGTGTGGTATTCAAGTCGGCTCAACCGGGCAAATTCAGAAGCAAAAAGGGGCGACTTCAATAAATTTTCCAAATATGTTCTTGGGTCGTCCAGTGTGTCGGGACGAATGAGCCCGACCCCCACACGAACGCGGTGATTGCCATGCGGAAAAACCCAGCCATAACCGGATGGACCGACCGCAGAGCCAAACAAAAGCGCCACTCTTTCCTCAGGCCAATGCGGCGCGTGCAAGTCATACTCAGCACCAACCCCTACCCTGCTGAACCCGCTTGAGTAGCCCATTTTTCTGGCAACAACCATGTTCACACCGCTGGCATCCACAATTAGCGGTGCTTTGAAGGTCCGCGTCCGGCCATGGCGTCGAACTTGCAATCCGATCAGTTTTTCCCTATCGAGAATTGGTTGAACCACTTTGCTGTCGATGAAAATTTCTGCGCCTGCGGCCGAGGCAATCTCTGCCAAATACTGATAAAGCCCCCGGATATCCAGGATGCAACTGACAGGCTTATCATAATGAAAAACGGCACGACGATTAAGAGAAATAAGGTGTCCCTCATACACAGGATGGTAATAACGTGCCGGGATGTCGAGTTTTTGCATTTCATCGATCCAACTGCCGCCACTAGTGTGGATTGGGTAACCGATCTCCCGGCTCTTCTCGAACACAGCAACTTTGGCTCCGGCCCTTGCCGCTGCAAAAGCCGTGGAAAGCCCGGCCGGGCCACCGCCTGCTATGAGTACATCATAATTCATGACTTTAAGATAGCAACAAAGACGCGAGGATGCAAACACTGAATTTGTCAGTGACTGAAATCAGCCCAAAGCACCCGCTACATTGGACGCTACCGGCGCATGCAGGGAGTGATTACTCAAACAGCGACGATACTCTATCCTGAATAGGTAGCCCAGCAATTTTCGCTACTTGTACTTCCTGGTTTAATTTTTCCCGGCCATGCACTTATTCTTGATTATGAGTATTTACATTAGTACTGTTAACCTGAAATTTATTTGGCTGAGTTAGCTCTTTTCGTTGTGCGAGAATTACTTGGCGCACATCAGCGCTGTTTCTCAAAAAAAAAATGCACTTTCACTTAAAATATATTCAGGCAGTAGTGAGTTTATTGGTGAGAATAATTTTACATTCACTTTTTACCTGACCTGAATAATTTACAACACTTTTGTCATTCAGGAGAAATCTTGGTAATTTACAGTAGTTTGCCAAGCTAACAAGCCTCGTCCTCTGCCGTAACAATCCGATGCATGACGTTTGACCTTAAATTGTGAATTTCTAAATTAATCAGGCTAAAAAAAAGAACATCAGGCAAGCTGGTTTAAGGCGTTGAAACTGAGCTCACAGTTTGCACACAGCCTCACTTTCCGGTTGATGTGCCAACCGGAACAATTTCATTTGGAGAAGCATGGACCACAAATCGCTTAACTCGCTTCATCGCGGAATTTGTATCATTGCAGCCACTGCTCTACTGACAATTGTCTCCGGCTCATCTGCCGGCGGCAAAGAAGATCAACCTGCATTGACCATTCCAAGACTTCAACAAGCACCCAAAATTGAAAACTTCTTGCGAATGCAGCCTGCCGGTCAGATTGAATCACAGATGATCAAAGTGAGTGGATTTATTCAGCAGGAACCTAAAGATGGCGCGCCTAGCTCTGAAAGAACAGAAGTTTACCTTGGGTATGATGACGACAACCTTTACGCCGTATTCCTCGCGTTCGATTCAGAGCCGGACAAAGTGCGGGCCCGTTTGGCACGCAGGGAAGAGGTTGCTGCTGATGACATCGTAGAAATTATGCTAGACACTTTCCACGACAGGCGCCGCGCCTATACATTTGTGACAAATCCACTGGGCATTCAGTGGGACGGACTTTGGACCGAGGGCAACGGTTTTGATGGTTCGTTTGATACCCTCTGGCACTCCCGCGGAAAACTGACAGAGCATGGCTATGTTGTTTTCATGACCATTCCATTCAAAAGCTTGCGTTTTTCCTCAAGCCCTGAACAAGAATGGGGGGTTATTTTTCTTCGCGAAATTCGCCGGGGCAATTCAGAGCAATCCTTCTGGCCGCGCGTTTCAAGCCGAATTGAGGGTCGGCTCAATCAGGCCGCAACGCTTAAAATTCAGTCAGACATTACGCCGGGCCGGAACATGCAGTTCATCCCGTATGCGACCTATCGCACATTTCGACTCCTCAACCCAGATGTGCCACAATTTAAAACAAAACATCTTGATCCCGACGCTGGTTTGGATGCAAAATTTGTTTTAAATGACAATTTCGCCCTTGATGCAACCGTAAATCCTGATTTCAATCAGGTAGAGTCTGACCAGCCACAGATTACCGCAAATCAGCGCTTCGAGGTTTTCTTTCCGGAGAAGCGACCCTTCTTTTTGGAAAACGCGAATTTCTTTCAATCACCATTCAATCTCGTCTTCACACGGCGAATCGCTGAACCGCAGTTTGGTGCGCGGCTAACCGGCAAAGCAGGCGCTTATGCCATTGGCGCTCTTCTAAGCGACGATGAAGCACCTGGTAAAAGAGCTGCATTGGGCCAGTCGGGACATGGCGACAGGGCGGCATTCGGCATCTTGCGAGTCAGCCGTGACATACTGGACCAGTCGAATATTGGCCTGACTTATACAGATCGTGAGTTCGCCGGCGGCCACAATCGTGTTGGAGGATTTGATGGACGCCTGAAGCTCACACCAAACTGGGATTCAACGGTCCATGCGGTTTGGAGCCAGACAAAAACACCCGAAGGCGAGACCTTGTCTGATCCTGCATTTAGTTTGACATTAAATCGTGGTGGCCGAAAACTCACCACCCATTATCACTACCGTGCAGTTGGACGAGACTTCAGAACAGATGCGGGTTTCGTACCCCGGGCCGACATACACGACCTGCATTTTGTTCATTCTTACAATTTCCGACCCGAAGGGAAATTTCTGACTTCCTGGGGGCCGGATATCTTAGTTCAACGTATTTGGGATCAAAACAATTTACGGCTGGATGACATGTTCGAGGGCAACATCACTTTTAATTTAACCGGGCAAACAGAATTCCAATTAAGCTACGACAGAGCCAGGGAGAAACTACGGCCGGCTGATTTCTCCGTGTTGCAAAAGAACATTGATTTTGCCACTTATAACTGGGGAGTGGATTTCGAAACAAATTTTGTGGATGAATTTCGGGTTGAAGCCGAAATCAACAGCGGGACTGCTATTAATTTCAGTCCGCTTGACGGACAACAACCGCACTTGGCTAATCTACTAGAGGGTGAAGTTGAGCTAAATCTACGCCCCAGCACAAAATTCCGCATCGATAACAACTACATCTTCTTTCAACTCAATGACAGAAATACCGGCAGGCGTATTTTCAGGAATCAAATCCTGCGCTCACGTTGGAACTGGCAGTTTAACCGCAAGCTCTCGCTCCGCTTGATCTTGCAGTATGACTTAACCAAAGTAGACAGCACTTTAACCTCACTGGAGCGTGAAAAAAATCTAAACCTCGATTTTCTGTTCACTTATCTGGTCAACCCGTGGACCGCCCTTTACGCCGGCGTAAACAGCAATTATCAGAACCTCGATCTCATCAAAAACGGGAACGTTTCTAATCTCATCAGAACAAGAAACCACCTTCTAAATGATGGGCGACAATTTTTTGTGAAATATTCTTACTTGTTTCGGCTTTAGGCAGGATCGGGAAAGCCGTAAGGCTTCAAGTCTGCGGCACAGTGACTACTCGACTTGTACACCAACCAGAAGCCCGCCGGGAGTGCAAAACGAACACAGGCCGCCCTTGTTATAAACAAATCTTTCAAGCGGCCGTGTTCGATGACACAATCACATTTTCATCTTCTCGGCCAGCTTCCCAATTTTCCCGGACGATTTGTCCTGAATGATTCTGCCCCAAGTCTTCATGCGGCAAACGCTTCCACAGCTCATACATCTCCAGAAAAGCAGTCCCTGCTAAATGCGGCGAACGATTATTTATCACCCAGAGATTAGAATTTTGAATAGTGTATTCTGCATAAGCCACCGGATTAGGTACCAGGGCAAGAATGTTCGTTTTCAAAGTTAGAAGCTCAAAAAAACGTTGAGGGATAAACCCATTACAGGCGCCTCTTTGAATAAAAAGGATGGCAGTCGACTTTGCCAGGTAGCTTGATTTAGCTTGATAAGAAGAGACAACGTGCGCATAAACAGCCAAGTCCTGAATACCCAGCTTCTTAAGCAGGCTTCTGTCCGGCTCCCCATTGACAAACTGAACCTCAAGATCCTCACAGGGGATCTGTCCGGCCGAGATTAATCCCGACAAATCAGTTAGGAACGCTTCCAGAATTCCATTGGAGTAAAAAGCATCCGGATGGGAAAGAATAAATTTCTTCGGCCTTGTAACGCTCATTTTTTCATCCTCAAAAAGCTATTTGACTTGCGACTCTATTGCAGCTCTAATTCTGCAAGGTATTCTTTTGCAAGTTCGGCGAACCGGCTGCCGGGTCGTGCACTCACAAGATATTCAAACGTTTGCTTCGCAGCCGAAGGGTCGCCGCCTTTCCACTGACTTAGACCCAGCATAAGAAATGTCATTTCGCCTTTAGAGCCCGAACCCAAAAGCACAGAGGCACTCTCGAAAGATTGAGTAGAAGCCTCATAGTTAGCAAGACTATATTGGCATTCTCCCAACCAGTACCACCAGTTTCCAACCATGGCATGAGAAGGATGATCCCTTAACAAGGCTGTAAATGACTCAATTGCATTCTCATGATAGCCGGCTTCAAACAACACAAGCGCGTTTCGGTAATGTACCAAAGAGTCGTCCCTCTCCAATTCAGCACCAACCGCAGGCGCCGTCAATTCCATTTGCCTGCTCAACTCATCTGCATGCGCATCCAACGTGGTCACTTTGGCCTGCAGCAACCTGATATCCTGATCTCGTTGCTCAATTGAATAAAGCAGTTGATCGCGTTGGTATGCGAGCATCGCCTGCCGCTCTATTTCAGCCGGATCATCCTGACTTACGGGTTCTTGCGTCTCCGCATTTTCAACCGCGTTCAATTCATCCGGCATGGTAAAAGCCCAGTAATCCTGAGACTTCCCCGGGTTGCCCTTAAAATAGTAATTCAACCCGAAGCCCAAGTTGAGGAACGCGTCTTTACCTCTTCCGCCGGCAGCGCCATCAAAATCATCGCCACTTGTGAAACGGTAATCGGCGGTCAGGTTCAACCCAAAATTGTTTGTAACAAAAACCTCGGCCCCGCCGCCAACGGCACCGTACCCGTCATAAACTCGCCTGCCTGACTTGGCTTCATAGCTCAACCCGCCGCTGCCGACATACAGCAATGGGTTGAAGGAGGCCCCGTTTAGAAAGCGATAGCCAAATTTGAATCCAACGTTGAACATATCTGTGAGCAGGGTTCCAGCGCTTAAATTTACGCCGGACTTAACAAAGCCAAGATCCGTTTCCAGGAATAGAACGGGGGAAATAGCGAAGCGTAAATTTACTGGATTGCCACCAAATTCAAAAGTGCCGACGTTGTGATTGCCGTAAAGTTTTTGGCTGGTCACATTAAACCCAATGCCGAGTTTATCGCGAACACCAGCAAAAACATGACTGGTGAACCCGATGAACGTCAAAGTGAGTAACACCAATTGTAGTCTTTTCATGACTTGCTCCTTGCCTAAGTCAATACACCACGGAATACTAATAACCGATCATCGACGAAGCCGAAGTCAGACTTAACGCCCAAAGCGGAACATTAAAAATATTTAATTTATGGGAGATTATTATTGAAAAGGAAATAGCTATATATAGCAGCAAGAAAGACAGGTAGAATTACTTCAGCCGAAATTGAGCATTTCACAATTGAGGAAATTGCGTGTTCAAGCCTCAGCTGCCGCGGTCAAAAAAACTTTGCTGAGGCCTGGACACGCAAACACAGAACGCCTGAAAAACCTATTACACAATCTAAGGCATCTACTGAGATGAAAAACTAAGGAGATTCGCTGCGGCAAACTTCTACTCGGGCGTCGTTAAAACAAGCGCCCTGTCCGATGGCCCCAATCGTATCCGGCGATAGCGCATTGGACGTCCAGCCATTTAGTGACGCCTTGCGCCAAGCCCCTTTGGGCAGCACAACAACACCTTGCCGGATTCTATGATTCACAAGAAGCCTGACCTTAACTTCGCCTATTTTGTTGTAGACACGCACCGTATCGCCCTGTTGCAATTGCCGTGCTTCTGCGTCAAGCGGGTTCATACTAAGAAATAATTCCGGAAGATTAAATTCGCCCAAAGTGCTATTGGTCAGCTTGTTGCCGGCCGGTGAAATCAGGGCGAGTGGGTAAGGACTCGATTGCAGTTCCTCATATTCAAAAGCGGTCTCGCCGAAGTTTTTCGGTGCCAGATTTACTTTTTTGTCCGGTGTCCAGGGCAGCACATTTTCAAACTGCACAGGGGTTTGCGCCAGACGTTGAATCCTGTTTTTCTTCAAAGAACCCAGGCTAACATCATTGTCAAAACCCTTTAAAGAACGAGCCGCACGGTGCAAATAATCTTCGGTCGTTTCACAAAAGGCCTCATCCTGCCAGCCCATGGCCCGGCCGAGCAAAGCAAACATCTCCTCATTGGGTTTTGCCTCCCCGCATCGTTCAATCGCCGGCGCCAGGTACTGAGTTGAATAACTTCCATAGCCGTTGCGGATTTCCTCCTGTTCAAGGAAAGTGGTTGCAGGCAAGAGAATGTCAGCGAACCTGGCGGTGTCGGTCATTACTTGCTCAGAGACAACTGTAAAAAGGTCTCCGCGTTGAAGGCCCTTAACAACCGCCGTCTGGTTCGGCATGGTTGCAACCGGATTGCAGTTGTACACAAACAGGCCCTGCACTGCTGGATTTGACTCATTTGTAAGAACATGCCCAAGCCGACTCATATTGATGACGCGTGTTTGCCAGCCAGGAATAACTGCCAGTTCGCGTGCATCCACTTTATATGCGCTACCGTTGCTCAATGTGTATCCCGAACCGCGTACGCCAAATTTGCCAAGCAAAGCAGGCAGCGCGAGAATGGCAGCCGCAGCCTTGCCCCCATTCCGATTACGTTCCAGACCCCAGCCAACCCGAAGTAGCGCTGGATTGTGCGAAGCATAAATTTGCGCGACTTGTTCGATTTGCTGCGGGGTCAATTTTGTAATGTCAGCCGCTTGCGCTACGGTATGCGCTGCAGAAGCAGCAAGGAGATTTTCGACCCCTTTTGTATGCTCTCTGATAAAATTGTGATTAAGCAGATTGTTTTCTTGCCAAAAACGTATCATTGCCAGGGCCAGAACAAGATCCGTTCCAGGATAAATCGGCAAATGTAAATCAATCTCGTCTTTTGAGAAATTGTTGACCGGGTCAATGACCACAATTTTTGCCCCGGCGGCTTTGGCCTTTTTCAGAAAAGGCATGAGGTGAATATTGGATACCTTTGGGTTTGCACCCCAGATAATGATCAGTTTGGCATGCTGGTAATCTTCAAAAGCAGCGCCGGGCATCTTACCATACATACTGCGCGCGGCCTCAGTGGTTGCGGCAGCACAAACCGTACGCGCCAACCTCGAAGCGCCCAGGCGAGCAAAAAAGGCATGGTCCACTGTTTCCTGAGCCAGCAAACCGTTTGAGCCTCCATAATAAAAAGGCAGGATCGCTTCTCCGCCCGAAGTTTCTTTTATTTGCTTAAATTTACCGCAAACCGTATCTGCGGCTTCCTCCCAGCTAATGCGCTCAAATTTGCCTTTGCCTTTTTCACCAACGCGTTTCATCGGGTGCAAAATACGCGCTTCGGAATAAACCCGTTTAGCAAAGCGAGCTACCTTGCTGCAGATAAAGCCCTGTGTATCCGGATTGAAATTTGAGGCCCGTATCCCGGAAATCTTGCCCTCAACTGTTTCTACTGCGAGGCTACATGAATCCGGGCAATCCATTGGGCAGGCGGTGAATTGTGTGATTGAATCCATAATAATTCCTGTTCTAAATTGATTTGTGTGGGTCCAATTGTTATCACTCATGTGCCAGGCAAAACGCCCTGATGAAAAGGGCCTTCAGCGCACAGCAATTAACCCTTGATCTGACCGGCAGTTATTAATATATTAAATTATTCGGATAGTTCAAACCTTCCATCAAAACAGCTCGAACTCCGAATCAATTAAGCAAAGGAATGTTAAGCATGACGAGTTCATCTGGCACACCGTTCGGTTCATGGAAATCACCGATTACCTCCAACCTGATTGTTGGCGAAACTGTAAAACTCAGTCAAATCCAATTGGATGACAAAGACATTTATTGGATCGAAATGCGCCCTTCGGAAGGAGGCCGAAACATCATAGTCAAACGGGCGGAAAACGGCGAGATTGCCGATATAACGCCAAGCGATTTCAATTCAAGAACACGCGCGCATGAATATGGCGGTAGCGCCTACATTGTCGCAGGCAAAACGGTTTATTTTTCAAACTTTTCGGATCAACGCCTGTACAAACAGCCCGATGGCAACAATCAGCCACAGGCACTTTCGCCGGGCAATTCGCTTAGGTTTGCCGATGTTGTGTTTGATGCGCAGAGAAACAGGCTAATCGGCGTTGTGGAAGACCACACGCAAACGGGAAATGAGGCGCAGAATTACCTCGCTTCTATTAATCTTACAAAGCAGGAAGCGCCTGTGCCGCTTGTTTCCGGGTGTGATTTTTATTCCAATCCCGTACTAAGTCCTGACGGTAAAAAGCTGGCCTGGCTCTGCTGGAATCATCCGAACATGCCGTGGGATGGCACTGAATTGTGGCTCGCTGAAATTGATGAAGCGGGAAAAATAACGAATGAAAACAAGATTGCCGGTGGCGCAGAAGAATCAATTTTCCAGCCGCAATGGGCGCCGGATGGCCAACTCTATTTTGTCTCGGACCAAAACGGTTGGTGGAATTTACACACACTCCAGAATGGACAGGTACACTTACTTCACAACAGAGAGGCGGAATTTGCTTTGCCACAATGGATTTTTGGTATGTCCACCTACGGCTTTGATTCAGCCGAGTCCTTAATTTGCACCTACTTCGAAAACGCTGCCTGGCATATGGCGCGTATCAACACACGCACAGGCGATTTTGCACAAATTGTTTTGCCGTTTACTTTTGTCGAAGGGCTGCGCATGTCATCCGGTCAGGCGGTCTTTGTGGCGGGTTCAGAAATCAGTTCCAAGGCCATTGTTCAACTCGATCTATCAACCCTCGAGTTTCGCATCATTCGCCGGTCTGCCGATGCCAAACTTGACTCAACCTATTTTTCGCGACCTGAGGCCATTGAATTTCCAACTGAAGGTGGGGTTACTGCCAAAGCCTATTTCTACCGCCCGCAAAACCGCGATTATTCGGGCCTGGAAGATGCCTTGCCACCATTGCTTGTCAAAAGCCATGGCGGACCAACCGCAGCAACATCTTCTGCTCTTGAGCTGAGAACGCAGTTTTGGACCAGCCGCGGCTTCGCTGTTTTGGACGTAGATTACGGTGGCAGCACAGGCTATGGCCGCGAATACCGCCTGCGACTCGAGGGTCGCTGGGGCGTAGTGGATGTGGACGACTGTGTTAATGGTGCTAAATATCTTGTTGAAAAAAAACTTGTGGACGGAGAGCGGGTGGCAATTGCCGGTGGCAGCGCGGGTGGGTACACCACTCTTAGCGCCCTGACATTCCGTGATTTTTTCAAAGCGGGTGCCAGCTACTACGGTATTTGTGATCTGGAGGCCCTGACTCGGGATACCCATAAATTTGAATCGCGTTATCTGGACCGCCTGGTCGGGCCTTACCCTGAAAAAAAAGACCTTTACCAACAAAGATCACCGATTCACGCTACCGAGAAACTTTCTTGTCCGGTGATCCTGATGCAAGGCCTGGAGGATAAAATTGTGCCACCAAACCAGGCGGAAATGATGGTAGAAGCGCTACGCAAAAAAGGACTGGCAGTGGCCTATGTTCCGTTTCCAGGCGAGCAACACGGCTTTAGAAAAGCCGAAAGTATCAAGCGCTCTTTAGAAGTAGAGCTCTACTTCTATTCAAAAATATTTGGGTTTGAATTGTCAGACGAGGTCGAGGCAGTGAAAATCGACAACCTTTAGCAAAATCCTGAAAAGTACATTTATAGCAATTACAGAAACCCGGGGACAAGAGCCAATATCCCTGAAAAAGGCTAACTATTCAGCTACATTAAACAAGCCCCCGAGCCACAAAGGACACAGAGACAGTATTGAATAATGTCGCGTTTTACCATCTTTGAATAATTTTGAGTTTGTTTAACTTCTCCTGACCTTTGTTCTTTTGAGGTAAATGGCCGGGATTGTTTTTACGCCACGGCTTCACACTGATTTTCACGGATTATTTCCGCAATAATCGTTGAAACCTATGCCTCATCCGGCCGGTCCGTGGCTCAAAGAGATGAATAGCAAGTACGAAACTTGTGCTGCTTTACTTAATTCCATCTGTGTGTCCTCTGAGCATCTGGGGCTGAATAGTTACGAAAAAGATCTTACAGATTTCCAACTTTGAGTTCAAGAAACCGAACTCTGGTTTCGGGTTTCAAACTATAAGCAAGAGAATCACTATTCACTTTTACCCGGAACCACTCAATGGCTCGACATGCCGATTTTGAAATCAACTACATTCGCTGGGCCCTGACACTGGCTATTTTTGCCGGGTTCTCTCTGGGCGCGCACGTAATTAGTATCATCGCCTTCGGCTTTCCTCTTGGACGAGGCTTCTACGGCTATATTCAAACACATGGCCACATTCAACTCGTGGGCTGGGCCGGTCTGTTCATTTTGGGCGTTAGTTTGCATTTCATTCCAAGGCTGGCCGGCGTGCCGATTGCACCGGCAAACCGAATGCGCATTGCTTTAAACACGACGGTCTCAGGCCTCATCATTCGATTTTTCACCCATTCAATGCTCGCTTACATTCCGGACTCCCCTCTCTTTACACCGGTGAGTTTTCTGGCAGCGCTATCCGGCGTCCTTGTCTGGTTTGGCTGTGCTACTTACGTCGTCACCATTATCCACACCATGCAGAAGATTCCAAGTCTTGAAAAAAGGCCGGCACTCAAGGCCGTAAAACCATTTTTCATGATGATGATGACGGGCTGGCTCATTTACCCTGCCATTAACATGGTCTTGCTTTTCAGCATGGCAGGCAGCGGCGCCGCTTCTGTGCACCAGGGCTGGAACGAAAGTGCTGTTCAGATTTTTACCAACTTGGTGCTGCTCCCGGTGGCATTCGCATTTTCAGTGAGGTTGTTCCCCCTGTTCTTGCGGTTGCCGGTCATTGACTGGTCTGTCATTGGCATTGCTGTTACATTTCTCATAGCAGTGTTGCTGCAAGTAATTCCAACCCTGCCACCGGCAATGGCTTTAGAATCTCAAATGCCACTAAAAATCGCAGGCACCGGCATGGCACTGAAGTGCATCGTCATTTTGTTTTTTATCGGGAAACTGGATTTACTTACCCGCAGGCGGGCGCCGTGGACAACACATCGTACAGTACAGCCAGTTGCAGACCTCAAACCGACGCGACCGGGGTTACCGGACTATGGCGAGTTTGGCCCATTCGAAAAACTGATCTACTCTGCTTACATCTGGCTTATTTTTGGCGCTCTGATGGAAGGGGCCATCGGTTTATCCATCCTCTTTGCTATAGATTTACCGATAAGTTCTGATGCAGTCAGGCATGCTTACCTGCTTGGCTTCATCACCCAATTAATTTTGGGCATGGCCCCGAGAATGCTTCCCGGTTTTCTTGGAAAACGAAAAGTAGCCAAACCAGCGCTCGTTAGAATCACATTCTGGTTGGCTAACATTGCGGTTGTTAGTAGAGTGCTCCCTTTAGTTATCCCGGTGGATTGGCTTGGTACACTTCCAGGCGCTCTGATAGTGGCACAATCAGCGCTTGGTTTCTCAGGATTGTTTGGAATTGTGACCATCGTGCTGCTGGCCGTGAATTTACGTGCCACCGAAAAGCTGAACTGAAGCCGGGCGCTCAGATTTTTGGTTTAGGGGTTCTAAGTCGATTTGTGTGGGCCACAGTCTATTTCTTTTTGACAGGATTGCAGGATTTTCAGGATTATTGTCCTGCCAATCAATCTCTCAGTCCTCTACCTTTTCGATTATTCCTACCTGTGTCACGCCAAAATCCGGAATAAAGTCAACATCTTTTCCCGGGCAGTTAACTCCGAAAACTATAAAAAATACGTGTCATTCCGAATTCGTTGTTCAGGGTAAGGAATCCGGCGCGTGAACATTTATCTAAAATACTAACGCTTTATTTAAGAAATCAAGCATAGGCAGATCCACCACCAACCATGAAGTTAAAGTATCCTGTTAATCCCGGCAAAAAAACATCACAGACAGAAAATGACATAGAGCGATATCTCACGCCAGAATCGGAATTCGGTGGTTGCGCAACTGCCGCCGCAAATCCTTGACGTTCGGGCACACCTGCTCAACTCTTTGCCAGAAAGCGGCACTGTGATTCTTTATTTCAGTGTGAACCAACTCGTGCAGGATGACATAGTCAATAATCTCGTCGGACAGTTGCAGCAAATGCAGGTTGAGATTAATGTTGTTGACCTCTGAACAGCTCCCCCAGCGCGAACGGTGATTTTTTACAAACACTCTATTATAGCTAAAACCATGCACCTTTGCCAGTTCGGCTACCCGTTGAGGCAAATAACGCTTGGCCTCCAGGCGATAACCTTCAGTCAGGCCAAACTGAATAACAGTCTGCACATCCGGATCCGTCAACTGCAGCGAGCGCGGGTAGCGCACAACTATTTCATCGGCACTCAGCAGGACTTCCGGGCTGGCAAGATTACAGGCTTCCACTTGCAGACGGCGATACCGCGTCCCGATTTGTTGCGTACCATCATAAATAATCGCGCTCGCTTCATAGGCCTTCACCTTTTTCAAGTTGCGGGTAATCCAATCCGATTTACTCTTTACCACAGACGCAGCTTGCTTCATGGACATCCCGAAAGGGACAGTCACCAGTACGCCATGGTTCGGTTTAATCCGAATATTCAATCTCTTTGCACGCTGGCTAATTCGAAATTTCACAGAGCCAATGTTTTCAATCATCAAAACTTTGTCGCCTCTAACACCCATCCGGTTCTCCTCTCTCCTGCTCGATTTGCCTGAAATAATCTTTGAATTATTGCATGAATCCTGGCGCAGCCTTACCTGACACAACATCTGTTTTATCTAAATATAGCAATTCGTATATTAGGATCAACGAAAGTCACGACCCGGTATCACCCAGCGTTTTCACCAATTTACAGAAAACACTTCAATGTGACGGCGTTTACTACCCTTCCGGGACCAAGACAAACTGTACCGTTAAACACAAACAGGATTCATTTTACACATGGCCAACGATCGATTACGCTGGAACAACAAGTACCTGCAAGAGGCGTATAAACTGCCGCGTAAGCCGTCCGCGCTACTTGCCAAAAACAAATCACGCCTACTTAAGCAGTCTGGAAAACGGGCACTTGACCTGGCCTGCGGCTCTGGCCGAAACAGCCTTTTTCTTGCCCGATTGGGTTTTAAAGTTGATGCCATCGATATTTCAGATACGGGACTCAGGCAACTAGTGCAGTGCGCCCGGCAAGAGAATCTCAAAATCCGTGCAATCGCAATGAATTTGCAGCAGGTGATTCTGCCGCGAGCGCGTTACGATGTCATTCTGAATTTCAATTTTCTACAGCGCAGCCTGTTTGCCCAAATAGAAAATGCACTGGCCCCAAACGGGTTGCTCTTCTTCGAAAGCTTCACTGAAAGGCACATGATTTTGCAAGACAAGAAGATGAATCCTGCATATCTGCTCAATAACCATGAACTGAAAAGTGCATTTCCAACACTTGAGATTCTTTGCTACAGGGAGACAGATTGTGCGGAAAAAAGTAAGGGAGCGCGAGCCAGCTTGATAGCTTGCAAAAAACAGACAACTTCGTAAGAAGAATATCGAATTGGAACTAACGCGACGATGGATTGTCCGAAAGAAGAATGTAAACAACGTCTCCGGCTGCGGTCGTTGAGCCGCTCGGTTGCATCCCCAGGACGGAAAAATGCCTGAGCACATTGAGCGCATCTTCAGGTGAATCAGCTTGCCATTGCACCCAGTTCAACGGGTTTCCCAATTCGGCTTTTCGCTCAGCAGAATCTACTGTAACACCAATTAGCCAATCCGCATACTTGCGCCGAACGGTCGTCTCAATTTGCTGAATAATAATTGCCACTGAAGCCATCTTCTCCTCCCGAATTCACATCGATTCTACTCCCTAACGGTTCTATGCATAATGAAAGTGCACCACTTATGGAGCACTTAAATGGGAAAAGAATGTTGCTATTTTTCACTATCAACGTGTAATAATTCTTGTAAATTTAGTGATGGACAAAAAAAACTTATCAAATATCGTTTTCGTGTTAACCATTTGCATTTCGAGTCTGGATGGAGCAAAAATCGCATCTGCCGGGAACTCCACATGAGCAAACATTTTGTAATTCGTTGGACTCAATCACCCGCGCAAGACTTCACAGAAGATAAGCGCGGCTGGCCCAAAGGTCGCCGGCGAAAATGGACTGGTACCACAGAAAAACGGATTGCAGACATCCACCAGAAGCTGCTATCGAATCCAAATGAGTTTTTCTATGGCGCAACAGCGGTGCAACATCTTTGGCGTCAAGATTACTCAGATACGCCGCCTCCACTTCGCACAATCGGCCAAATTTTGAAAGACCTCGGTCTTTCAAAGCCGAGAAAAACGGGGCGTGGCAAAGGGGCCGCCAAGTATCTCTGCTATCCCGAGAAAACCGTTTACGGCGGTTATCTGGGCAATCGAGTCATCGAAGCCGACTTCATCCAACGTTATCTAAAAGGTCATCGTGCACCGTTTTACTTTGTTGGCTATTCAGCTAAAAAAAAACCGCGAATTCGGCATTTTATCTCTATTCCGAACCTAACGGCAGATATTTTCATCAGCGCCTGTGACACATTCTTCGACACCTTTGAACAACCTGATCTTCTTAAAGTTGACAATGCGGCTACCTTCATTGGCAGCACATCCGGAAAACGAAATTTAAGCAAAACAATGCTCTACCTTTTGGAACGTGGCATTACACCGGTATTTTCTGTTCCTAAACGACCCTTTTCTCAAGCCTCCATTGAAGGCAATAACAGTGTCTTTGCTCGTTACTTTTGGAATAGAAGAACCTTTGAAAACTTCGATGACGTTCAACAACAATTGCAGCGATTTAATGAAGCTTCAGTAAGATACACTGCCTACGAAAAACCTAAAAAAGAAAAAAAGAAAAACGCGGTAAGGGAAAACAAAAACATTCCCAACGTCTACTTTTTGAGACAAATTACCGAAAGCCTTGAACACCCAGGCAAAGGAAGTATTGGTGTCTTAAATGAAGAAATTTTACTCCCTGCTGAATGGATAAATTTCTTTGTCCTTGCAGAATGGAACCTCAAAAGGCAAGCTTTATCAATATTCATCGAACAGAATGATAAACTTGAAACGCTTTCAACATGTGACTTCTTGATCAATAAATCATCGAAAGAAAAATTAATCAAAGGGGGTGCACTTTCATCTTGCATTTAACCCCTAAC
>JAJDAG010000024.1 GCA_029262005.1 Candidatus Zhuqueibacterota bacterium
TGCAAACATTGGCACTGGCAACCTCAATGAAGCAACAGCAAAAATCTACTCAGACCAGGGGCTTTTCACGTCCAACCCTCTGATTACCAAAGAAATTCGAAAAGTATTTGAGCTGATTGAAGATAATTATAAGAGAGGCGCCTTTCGGCATTTGCTTGTATCGCCCTTTAACCTGCGCCAAAAATTTGTTAAGCTAATTAACACAGAAATAAAAAATGCGCAGGCCGGCAAGAAAGCGCACATTACACTAAAACTGAATAATCTTGTGGATAAGGCCATAATCACTAAACTCTATCAAGCCAGTCAAGCGGGCGTTCACATCAGGCTCATGGTGCGCGGAATGTGTTCCCTCGTCCCGCAGGTTGCAGGATTGAGTGAAAACATTGAGGCAAAACGTATCGTTGATAAGTTTCTGGAACATACCCGGCTATTTGCGTTTTGCAACGATGGCAATCCTATATATTATCTTTCTTCTGCAGACTTGATGTCCCGAAACCTGGACCACCGTGTGGAGGTTGCATGCCCAATTTACGATAAAGCGATTCAAGAGGAGATAGAATATTTCATGAGTATCCAATGGCAGGATAATGTCAAAGCGACTTGGATCGAGCAAGATCTGGATGGGCAAACCAGCTTTGCACGGAATGGTGGTGGCATTCGGGCCCAAGATGCCTTTTACGAGTATTGCAAGGCGAGATTGTAAAAGCGGAGAAATCGACAAAAATGGGAAGCCAAAAGGAGTTGTAACCTCTAACAGACTTTAGGTTGAAGCTTGGGGAAGCGCCACAGGCCAACAACCAAAACGACACAAGCAAACAGAAAAGCTACTCTAAGCAGAACCTGGCACCTGCAAACATGATTGCAGGCAGTATTGGGAGGAAAAGTCTGAACAATCTTACCAAATTGTGCTATCCGGACTTCATATTGGTACACTGGTGTTTGCCCGACAGTTACAATCGCTTTGCTCTCATTCCTATGCTTCTTAAGAATTGAGATCACGGATTGACGATAGGGTAGAGGCAAATCCAACAACCTATTGCTTCCACCACCTCAATTGAGATCAAAATAAAGGCCAGATTAAAACGGCAGATCTTTTCGCAATAACCCAACCACGGGAAGGTGGCGGACACAGAATGATGTTTATGACTATCTAACAGATGGACGTTTGCTTGCAAAAAACAGAAACTTATATTCTGTCTGATTCCATTGATAAGCCGGGCATTTTGAATGAAATATCAAAGGCTTACACAGTCATCAAGGAGCGCACACGAAACAGGGAGCAATGCCTTTATGATACCTTCGATTGGCGTCTTTACAATAAAGGCTTCACCCTGGTAAGGGAAGCCACTCTCTACCGTCTAAATTCCGTGCCAAAAGATCGTGCACTCGCAGCCTCCTCCATGAAGTCAAGAATCCAACCCAGGTTCTGGTGGGAATTTCCCGATGGCCCGCTCAAAGAAATGCTTAAATCCTGTCTTAGCGTACGAGCCTTATTGCCCCTTGCGAAGATACAAGCCCATTCCCAGACACTTCGCATCCTAAATCAGGATGAAAAGACCGTTTTACAAATACATCTCGATGACCTCCTTGTCGGAGATGTACAGCCCAAGCGCAGACTCGCTTGCAATGTTAGATTGCAGCCGGTCCGGGGCTATGAAATGGCGCTGCATGAATTTCGTGTATTCTTGCACAAACTGGGTTTGAGGCCGGAAAAAGTAAATGAATTTGCTATTGTTCTTGAGGCCACCGGCAAGCAACCTGGTGATTATTCTTCTAAACTAAAGCTCTCACTCAGTCCAGAATGGCCAGGCAATGTAGCAGCAAAGAAAATTTTCGTTTATTTGCTGAATGTGATGCGGCAAAATGAGGAAGGCATCATAGGGGATGTCGATACTGAATTTTTGCATGATTTTCGAGTCGCCATTCGGCGCACTCGCTCGGCGCTGACGCAAATCAAAGGAGTGCTGCCTGAGGCCATTACAGAGCGCTATAAGCGAGATTTTGCAAACCTTGGTAAACTGACAAGCCGGTTGCGGGATTTGGATGTCTACCTGCTCAAGGAAGATGAATACAGGAACATGCTGCCTGAAGACTTGGGTTCACATCTTGAGCCTGTGTTTGAGACAATGCGTCGAGAACGCAAGCGTGAGCATCAAAAACTGGTAAGAGCCTTGACTGCCGCGGCATACAGGAGAACGATTGAGTCATGGCAGGATTTCCTGAGTCAGCCTGAGGCGGCTACGAATGATGCAGCAAAGAATTCCAATAAGCCAGTGTTGGGACTTGCGAGTAAGTTCATTTGGAAGAAGTATAGTCAGGTTGTGGCTTTGGGTCAGGCGATTACTGATGCTTCACCTGACCCTGAGTTGCACAATTTGCGCATCGAATGCAAGAAGCTGCGCTATTTGCTGGAATTCTTTGCATCGTTATTCCCGGAAAAAAAGATTACCAATATAATTAAGCAAGTCAAAAAGCTGCAAGATAATCTGGGCGAATTTAACGATCTTTATGTGCAGCAGAAACACTTGACGGAATTCTTAAACAGTGGCTCAAAAAATGAAATACAGCAGAGTTCGGTAGCGGCTATCGGCGGGCTAACAGCATTGTTGTTCCAGAGACAGCAAGTAGTTCGTCAAGCTTTTGCGCAGGCCCTTGGCCAGTTCAGCAATCCTGGAACCGCCGCGCTTTTTGGCAAACTAATGTCATCTGACCCTGCATGAATATCTCAAATGTCTTACTCATAAAACCGAACTGAATTCTGTGAAGATCATCGCCTTATACAACATTAAGGGCGGAGTTGGAAAAACCGCCGCTGCGGTAAATTTGTCCTACCTCGCTGCTCAATATGGAGCTCCCACGCTCATCTGCGATCTGGACCCGCAAAGTTGCGCATCCTTTTATTTTAGAATAAGGGGGCAAAAGAGTTTTGGCTCCAGGAAATTTCTTCGAGGTGGCAAGTACATCGACAAGAATATCAGGGGGACGGATTTTGATAATTTGGATTTGCTGCCATCGAAACTTTCTTTCCGGAAAATGGACCTCACCCTGGGAGGGCTCAAACAGTCAAGAAAGCGAATGCGGCGACTTTTCAAGCCGCTTGAAGATGCCTACGATTATGTGTTTCTGGATTGTCCGCCGAGCATCAGCCTGGTGTCCGAGAGTGTTTTCTATGCGGCTGATCTGCTTCTTGTCCCGCTGATACCGACGACACTTTCTGTCCGCACCTATGATAGATTGTTGCGGTTTTTCAAGGAAAAAGAATTGGATAGTTCAAAAATTCGTGCATTTTTCTCAATGGTAGAGCGGCGCAAAAAAATGCATCGGGAATTTGTGGAACAAATATCGGAACAGTCAGACCATTGCCTTAACAGCTACATTCCTTGCAGCTCTGATGTCGAGAAGATGGGGGTCTACCGCCAACCGGTGGTCCATTTCAGGCCACGTTCCAGGGCCACTGAGGCTTATGAGAGTCTCTGGTCAGAGATAAAGCCGTTACTTTCGTGAATAGGAGCTGGCCTGTGTCATGAATATTGAAGTCGAGAGAAAATTTTTGATAAATGAAACGCCACGGGATATGCTGCAGTGTCCGCACAAAGAAATCCTTCAAGGCTATCTGGTAATAGAGGACCACTATGAAGTTAGATTGCGCAAGAAAGGAAAACTGTTTTTTCAGACTGTTAAGCGTGGCAAAGGCCTGAAGCGCGAGGAAGTGGAGATCGAACTGACACCAGAACAGTTTGCCCGGTTATGGCCTTTAACTGAAAGCAGGCGCTTAGAAAAGACGAGATATGAGATTAACGAAAAAGACGTCTTAATTGAAGTGGATGTTTATGCTAAAGCGCTAAATAAACTTGTTACTGCGGAAGTTGAATTCAAAACGGTTGAGGAAAGTTTCGCCTTTGTTCCTCCGGGCTGGTTTGGTGCAGAAATTACCGAAGACGAACGGTTCAAGAATAAAAATTTATCGATTAATGGTATGCCTGAGTGACGAGTGACCACCCTTAAACCAGATCAGGACTCACGATTATATGCCACCTGAAGGAACCTCTGTATACGCGCAATCCGGTGTGATTCCGTTTCGCCATGAAGCAGACGGAGTTAAGGTCCTGCTGATCACGTCGATGCGCCGCCAACGATGGATTATTCCCAAGGGCCGTATAGAACAGGATAAGACAGCAACTGAATCAGCACAAATGGAAGCCTACGAAGAGGCGGGGATCAGAGGAAAAATCTACTCCGAGGCAGTCGGATATTACCACCGTGAGAAGTGGGGCAGTGTCTGCAAGATACAGGTTTTCTTGCTGGAAGTTGAAGAGGTTCTCGATGAATGGCCCGAAGCGTCATTTAGAGAACGTGCCTGGGTGTCAATTGACGAAGCAGTTCAGTTTGTTGAAGAAGAATCATTAAGGAAAATTCTCAGGCTGCTTCCCGCGTATATTGAACATATAAAGACTGGTAAGATGAAAAGATTGTACCTAATCAGACACGCGAAATCAAGCTGGAAAGATTCAAGTATCGCGGACTTTGACCGCACACTGAACAAGCGCGGCAAAATGAACGCACCGTTTATGGGTCGGCAATTGAAAGAATATGGTGTAAAAGCTGATCTGGTTATTTCCAGTCCTGCCAACAGGGCGCTCAAAACCGCCACGCTCATCGCCAGGGAAATCGATTTCCCCAAGAAGAAGATAGCAATTGATGATTCGATCTATGAGGCAGACTTGTCCGCTCTAGTCGCGACAATCAAGGGAATGGACGATGCATTGAACAATGTCATCCTAGTCGGACACAATCCTGCTTTTACACAGTTGGCAGAATACTTAACCAACAAGCCGATTGACAATATCCCGACCTGCGGAGTCTTTTGTGTGGACTTTAACATCAAATCCTGGAAAAAAGTCTCTAAAGGCAAGGGTGTTTTGTTTTTCTTTGATTATCCGAAGAAGCATTCATTATATTGAATACCTCACCGTCTGCCAGGCCGAAGTGGTCTTGCCATTAGGCTTTCTTTGCGCTATCTTCTGAATAAGAAGCTCAAAGGAGGAATCGTTTTTCTCAACAGGCAGCGACGGAGCCAATCAAAGCGTCCGGCAGACGCTATATGGCATTGGTGCTTCTATCCAAGCTCCTGTACTGAATCGCCTCGCTGACAAATTCCGGTTTGATTTCATAAAAACCTTCTAAATCTGCAATGCTTCGAGAGACTTTCAAAATTCTATCATAAGCTCTGGCAGAAAGCCCCAGTTTGGTAATTGCCATTTTCAGAAGCTCCTGACTTCGCTCATCAATCTCACAGTATTGGCGAATTTCCTTCGATTCCATTCTTGCGTTGCAAAACAGATTTTTCTTGCTTTTGAACCTGGTAATTTGAATCTCCCTGGCCTTTTTCACACGTTTGCGTATAACTTCAGAAGTCTCGCCACTTCTTTCGCCGGCCAAATCCTTAAATTT